>JBILBJ010000182.1:0-3901 GCA_044353705.1 Sphingorhabdus sp.
GTTGCGGCCTTGGCTGCGCGCTCTGGCGCCGAAACCATTGGCGTGACGCTGCAACTATATGACCATGGCAGCGCGGTAAAACGCGCTGGTGCCTGCTGCGCGGGGCAGGATATTCGCGACGCGCGCGCCGTTGCCGATAAATTGGGCATCGCGCATTATGTGTTCGATCATGAAAGCCAGTTTCGCGAATCGGTCATCGACCATTTTGCCGATGAATATATGGCGGGCCGCACACCCATTCCGTGCGTTCGGTGCAATATGGGTGTGAAGTTTACCGATCTGTTCCGGCTGGCGCGCGAGCTTGGCGCAGATTGCCTTGCCACGGGCCATTATGTGCGCCGCGTTGAGGGACCGGCAGGCGCGGAATTACACCGTGCCGCTGATCCTGCACGCGACCAGAGCTATTTCCTGTTTGCAACGACGCAGCATCAGCTTGATTATTTGCGCTTCCCATTGGGCGGCATGCCCAAGCCGCATGTGCGCGCGATTGCGCAGGAAATGGGGCTCGTCGTGGCTATGAAGCCAGACAGTCAGGATATCTGTTTTGTGCCCGATGGCGATTATGCCAGCGTTGTGCGCAAAATCCGTCCAGATGCAGAGGTTGGCGGTGATATCGTCCATCTCGACGGCCGGACGCTTGGCCAGCACAAGGGCCTTATCCATTACACCGTCGGGCAACGCAAAGGGTTAGAGGTCGGCGGTCAGCCCGTGCCTTTATATGTCATCCGGCTGGACCCCGCCACGCAGCGCGTGATCGTTGGGCCGCGCGAAGCGCTGGCGGTGGCGGCGGCGCGCGTTATTGATGCCAATTGGCTGGCCGACATCGCAGACCGGCCCGTGATGGCGAAGGTGCGGTCCATGTCGCGCCCCGTTCCCGCCCGGATGGATGGCGAATGGTTGCGCTTCGATGCGCCCGAATATGGCGTCGCGCCGGGGCAGGCGGCAGTTTTATATGACGGCGATCGCGTGCTTGGCGGTGGCTGGATTGAGGAAACGTTGGCGGTAGAAATGGCCACGGCCGCGTGACATAAAGCGGGCTTCTGAGGGGGGATGAAGTTCATGCATTTGGGAGAAGCACAGCGCGACATGCGCCGGGCATATGTCAATGGCGGGGTCGGTATCTTTGCATCGGGCCTTGTCTGGACATTGTCCGGACTGGTCACCATGAACATTAATCCTCGTGCCCGCAAAACGATAGGTTACAGCGCGTCTATTTCCGCCTGATTGAGCTGAATGCAGCCATTTGCGCCGCGGCGTTCGGCAACGGCTTCTGCCAAAAAGGGAACCGATGCGTAAATCCGCTTGTTTTCGGGATCGTCGCTGAGGCGCACGATTTCCAAGCCCTTTTCCTTATCGGTCTCACAAGATGCCATGTCGCGACCTTCGATATAGCGGCACGAACAGGTTATATGCGCCCCATAAGCGGCGCCCAAGCGCGCTTGGCCTTTGATGCTGTTCCAGTTCCAGGCCAACCATGAAGCGGCAATTACCGCCAAGGCTGCGACGATTATTTTCAGGGTCTTGAACCGTGGTTGCTGTGCTTTTGGTCTAGCTTTTGAAGTTGCGGTTGCCATAGACCCTCCATTTGGTGCATCGAACGATATTATGCCTAGAAACAATTTCCGCCGCGCGGCAACCGCTTTTTGTGCATTAACTGCACTTACCCTTGCTGGATGTGGCGCAGAGCCGCCTGCGAAGCCCGTTGGCCCCGGCTTTACCCAAATTGCCGACGACGCAGTGGTGAGCCAAGAGAAGCTGGCAGATGCCATCGCACCTTTTTTCGAAGACCCGGCGGTTGGCGAAACCCGCGCACTGGTCGTGATGCAAGGTGGCCGCGTTGTTGCAGAGCGTTATGCGCCGGGATACGGCCCTGACACGCGGTTGATTAGCTGGTCCATGGCCAAAAGCGTTACTGCTGTATTGGTTGGCCTGATGGTGGCGGACGGTCGCCTTGCGCTGGATGAGCCCGCGATTGTCACCGAATGGCAAGCGCCGCGCGATAACCGCGCAAAAATAACGCTGCGGCATTTGCTGCATATGTCGTCCGGCCTCGACCACACCGAAATGGCTGAAGGTGACATTGAGATTTTCGATGCGGACACCCCGCGGATGTTGTTTCTGGATGGCCGGGAAAATGTTGCGCGTTACGCCGAAACACGGCCGCTTGAGGCCAATCCCGGCGAAAAATTCGAATATAGCACGGCAACGAGCCATATTCTTGCGGACATCATGACACGGTCGCTGACCGACAGTAAGGATCCGGTGGTGCGCCGCGACGCCATGCTGGAATATGCGCGTGGGCGCTTATTTGAGCCCTTGGGGATGACGAGCTTTTTCCCGGAACTCGACCGGAATGGCACCATGCTGGGCGGAAGCATGATCCATGGCACGGCGCGCGACTGGGCCAAGTTCGGTGAATTCCTGCGCAACAACGGTTCGGTTCAGGCCGCGCAGTTGATGCCGACAAGCTGGATGCGCTTTATGAAAACGCCAAGCCCGAATAACCGCAGCTATGGCGCGCACATCTGGCTGAACCGCACGGCAAATGACGGCCAGGATCAGGTCCTTTTCCCCGGGAAAGCGCCATCGGATGTGTTCGCCGCGCTTGGGCATCTGGGCCAATTTGTCGTGGTGTCACCGCAGCATCGGTTGACGATCGTGCGGCTTGGGATGACGCCCGATGATCAACTGGATCCGGTTAATGACCAATTGGCCAAGCTCATTTCGGTTTTCCCGAAATGATAAAGTCTGATGATTAGGCTTTGGCCACCGGTGCGTCGTCGCCAAGGTCTTCGAACCATGCTTCGACAGGTCCGCTGAGTTTGATCAGCAATGGGTTGCCCTTGCGATCACGTGCTTTGCCTGCCTGAACCTTGATCCAGCCTTCGGAAATGCAATATTCCTCAACAGTTGTGCGGATTTCGCCCTTGAAACGAATACCCACGCCGCGCGATAATAAATCGCCGTCGAAATGCGGGCTCATCGGGTTAATCGACAAGTGATCAGGTGGGGTATCTGCCCCTGCAGCTTTGGTCTCTTCAGTCATGCGCGCGGCTTTGCCGCAAAGCATAGCACTTGGCAATATGGCGCGGGCAGTGCAGGGGCTTCAAAATGGCAATTTCGAACAACTATGATGTAATAATTTTGGGCGCTGGTGGCGCTGGACTGATGTGTGCGCTGACCGCAGGGCAACGCGGACGGCGCGTGCTGGTCATTGACCACGCAACAGGACCGGGCAAGAAAATCCTGATTTCGGGCGGTGGCCGGTGCAATTTCACCAACGTCAACGCGACAACGGTTCATGCGCAAGAACGCTATTTGTCCGCCAACCCGCATTTTTCGAAGTCGGCGTTGGGACGGTACACGCCGCAGGATTTTATCGAACTGGTGCGCAGCTATGGCATCGCCTTTCATGAAAAGACGCTGGGTCAGTTGTTCTGTGACGGCTCCGCGCGCCAGATTGTCGAAATGCTCATGGAAGAATGCGACCGGTCACAAACGCTTGGCGGCCGTGTGGACTTTGCGTTCAATTCCCCCGTTGGCGAGATCTCGCACGACGGCAGCGTCTATCATGTCATGTATAACGGCCTGCGCGCATCTGCCGCGTCTTTGGTCATTGCCACGGGCGGCCCAAGCATTCCGAAAATGGGTGCTACGGCATTTGCGTATGATCTGGGCCGACAATTTGGATTGAAGATTGTGGAGCCAAGGCCGGCTTTGGTGCCGCTGACGCTTGGCGGGGACGATGTCCTGTTCCGCGAACTGTCGGGCGTATCGGCTGAGGTCGTTGCGCAGCATGGCAAAACCGCATTCCGCGAAGCCGCCCTGTTCACCCACCGCGGACTGAGCGGCCCTGCGGTTCTTCAGATCAGCAGCTATTGGCGGCCCGGTGACCGTGTTG
>JBILBJ010000183.1:0-3893 GCA_044353705.1 Sphingorhabdus sp.
GATGGCGTCCACGGGTAAAAGATAGATGACACCGTTAGACAGAATTTGGGGTGCAGGCGAATGTCGCTTCGATATGTAAGAGAATTTAAGGGCTTTGCCGGGGTCCGGCTTGAAGCGGATGATATCGGTTCCGCCGATGAACCCTCCATCGTCCTGCTGCACGGATTTGGACAAACGCGTAAGGTTTGGGAAGATGTCGCCGTCGGCCTTGAACAGGCTGGACGGCACGTTATTAATGTTGACCTGCGCGGTCATGGCGGCAGCGATTGGCCGTCCGATGGCCGTTATGACATCGACGCTTTTGTAGACGATTTACGCGCGGTTCTGGGGCAGATGCGGACGCGACCTGTGGTGGTGGCCGCAACGCACAGTGCATGGATTGCAACGATGGCGCTTGCCGAGGACGCGGCGACGTTGGCGTCTGGACTTATCCTCCTCGACCCACCTGCGCATACCGATGCGCAAGCGGTCAAGGTTGCGGCCGAGAAACTTTCTGCGGCCTTGGGGCAGGGGCTTGCGCCATCCGAATATGACAGCAAGATTTTTACGTCATTCGGCACCGACGGTGTGGATACCCGGCTCGCGCAAGCCGCGCCACACATCAACATTCCCGTATTGGTCGTGCGCGGCGCGCTTGGCGCGCCGGATGGCGTTGACGCGCAAACGGGCTTTGCCTCCAATTTTCCCAATGTCGAAGCGATTGATGTCGACGGCGGTGGGCTGTTGATCGTTGCCGAACGAACCGAAGCGTTCAACGGCTTGCTGATCGATTTTCTGGAGCGCAAGCAACCGCGCTTCATTCCGGAATATCGCTCCGGTTCCGATGCGCGCACGTTGCGCGATGCCATGGGCTGCTTTGCAACGGGCGTGACGATTATCACCGCCCATGCACCCGACGGACGGCCCGTTGGCCTGACGGCGAACAGCTTCACCAGCGTGTCGCTCGACCCGCCATTGCTGCTCGTCTGTATCGCCAACAATTCAGGCAGTGCAGAGGTGTTGCGCGGGATCGATGACTTCGCGGTCAACGTATTGCAGATTGGTCAGCAGCCGGTGTCCAACCTGTTCGCGGGAAAAAGCGAAGATCGCTTCTCCGGAACGCGGTGGGAAGTCGGCGAATATGGCGCGCCTATTTTGCCCAGCTCGCTCGGTATTTTTGAATGCAAACGGCATACGCTGCACGAGGCGGGGGACCATTTCATCCTCGTCGGTCGCGTCGAAAAAGCAAGCTTTGAACCGCGCCGCGATCCTTTATTATATTTCCGCGGCAAATACCGGCGTCTGCACTTCACATAACGCCCGCGCGCATTGACTCCTGAAGAGTGATGCCGTAATTTGGTTGCAAATGTAACCAGTTTCGCAGGAGCAGTAGCATGGCCGATTTGTTCGAAAATCCGTTGGGTTTGGACGGGTTCGAATTCATCGAATTTTCCGCACCGGAAAAAGGCCTGCTTGAACCGGTTTTCGAGCGCATGGGTTTTTCGCGCATTGCGCGGCACCGGTCGAAAGACGTGGACCTATGGCGTCAGGGTGAAATCAACCTGATCGCCAATTACGAACCCAAAAGCCCGGCGGCCTATTTTGCGGCGGAGCATGGGCCGTCCGCGTGCGGCATGGCGTTTCGCGTGAAAAATGCGCGGGTCGCTTATGACGAAGCGATTGCCCGCGGCGCTGAACCTGTTGAGACACGTACGGGGCCAATGGAGCTTCGCCTGCCCGCCATTCGCGGCATTGGTGGGGCGATGATTTACCTCGTCGATCGCTATGGTGACGCCTTGTCGATTTACGATATCGATTTTGATTATCTGCCCGGTGCGGATCGCAACCCTGTGGGTGCTGGCTTTAAGATTATCGATCACCTGACGCACAATGTCTATGGCGGACGCATGGCGCATTGGGGCAGCTTTTATGAGCGCGTCTTCAATTTCCGCGAAATTCGTTATTTCGATATCAAGGGCGAATATACCGGCCTCACCAGCCGCGCGATGACTGCGCCGGATGGCAAAATCCGCATTCCGTTGAACGAAGAAGGCAAAGCAGGCGGCGGACAGATTGAAGAATATCTGCGCGCATATAATGGCGAAGGCATTCAGCATATCGCCTTTTCCTGTGATGACCTGCCGGCGTGCTGGGACCGGTTGAAGGCGCTCGGCACGCCCTTCGCGCCGCCACCGCCCAAGGCCTATTATGACATGCTGGAGGAGCGCTTGCCCGGCCATGGCGAACCAGTGGGCGAACTGCAGGCACGCGGCATCTTGCTCGATGGATCGACCGAAGATGGTGACCCGCGTCTGCTGCTTCAGATATTCTCGCAGACGATGATTGGCCCCGTGTTCTTCGAATTTATCCAACGCAAGAAAGATGAAGGCTTTGGCGAAGGTAACTTCACCGCCTTGTTCAAAAGCATTGAGCGCGACCAGATTGAGCGCGGCGCGCTGACGGTCCAAGAGGCCACGATATGACCGCGCGAGTCGCGCTTCGCCGCATTCATCATGTGGCCTATCGCTGCAAGGACGCAAAGGTAACGGCGGACTGGTACGCGAAAGTGTTGGGCATGGAATTCACGACGGCCTTTGCCGAGGATCATGTTCCGTCCACGGGGGAATATGACCCCTATATGCACATCTTCCTCGATTGCGGCGGCGGCAATGTCATCGCGTTTTTCGAACTGCCCAACCAACCCGACATGGGCAAAGACCCCAATACCCCCGCCTGGGTCCAGCATATCGCGTTCGAAGTCACTGACCTCGACGCCCTTCTTGCGGCCAAAGCCCATATCGAGGCGCAGGGCATTGATGTGGTCGGGCCGACATTTCACGGGATATTCCGGTCGATCTATTTCTTTGATCCCAACGGCCACCGGTTGGAGCTTGCGTGCAACATCGGCAGTCCCGAACAATATGCCGAATTGAAACGCGTCGCGCCGTTGATGCTTGCAGAATGGAGCGAAACCAAAAAAGCGCCGCGCCATGCCGATTGGCTGCACATTGATCCGGACAAGCAAACGTAGGCCTTAAATGGCCGCGCAATCGGCTGTTGCGCCTCATTCACTGTTGGTAATTGGTGCCCGGAAGAGGACTCGAACCTCCACGCCGTTGCCAGCGCCAGCACCTGAAGCTGGTGCGTCTACCAATTCCGCCATCCGGGCACAGGGTAGGGGGCGCGCTTAGCGGCATTTGAAGGGCTGTGTCAATGCAAAGGCGGGGGAGGCGGCATAATATTTGCGGGCACAACGCGGCTGCATTTGCCGATTGGGTCGTGGCGAAAAGAAGCTTGGCACTTTCCGGATAGCGCACCGGCAAAATATCTGACAATTAACGGGCGTGATAAAAGGCTGCAGAGGGTGGGTCATGATGAAACGGATGTTTTTGGGTGCGGTTGCGGCGATTGTTTTGACCACCGGGGCAGGCGCGCAACAGTTGCCATTGCCTTACGGCAGCCCGGTCACACTAGCGCAGGCCAAAAAGATTGTCGCCGCCGCCGAACAGTCCGCACATTCGCGCAATTTCACTATGGCCTTCGCCATCGTCGAACCAAGTGGCGAGCTTGTGCTGTTCCACAAGATGGACGGCACACAATATGGGTCCGATCTGGTCGCCCGCGAAAAAGCGCGCACCGCTGCGCGCTTCAAACGGAGCACTAAAGCCTTTTTCGATTCCATCGCCGGCGGACGCAACGCCGTGCTAAGCCTGCCGGGTGTGGTTGCCATTGAAGGTGGAACGCCGATTGTCATCAATGGCCAAATCGTCGGTGCAATTGGCGTCAGCGGCGGGACCTCTGAACAGGATGGCGAAGTCGCCGCTGCCGCTCTGCTGGGGTTGAAATAAACCACGACCGTTACGGTTGCCTATTCCACCGAAGGAATAACATGTCCGTTCTGCGGCCTATTGCTT
>JBILBJ010000030.1:0-12848 GCA_044353705.1 Sphingorhabdus sp.
CGCCCCATATGCCACAGCTGCAATATGATCCGTCCATCGGCCTTGTGCACGGCTTCGGTCACTGGCTTCCATGCCGCGATCTGTGCATCTGACCAGATACCGGGCGCCGACGGCCATCCAAGGCCTTCTTGGCTAATGCCCGTTGCTTCAGCGATAATCAGGCCAGCCGTGCTGCGCTGGGTGTAATATTCAGCCTTCAAATCCGACATGGGAACATGCCCATCCACACTGCGGCCGCGCGTCAGCGGCGCCATGAGGACTCGGTTGGGCGCGCTGATGGCGCCGAGTTGAATCGGATCAAACAAAGTTGCAGTCATGTAATATCCTGTCATTAAGCGTTTCTTTGCAGCCAAGATGCGGATGAAAGTTGCAAAATGCAACGGGGGTTTATGTCGCAGAAGATTTTACATCAGCAACCGCCCAGCTTGCTTGCCTTTGCGGCATTGCTGGCGGGAAATATCGCGATCGCATTTGGGCCATTGCTGGTGCGTTTTGCCGACAGCGGACCCATTGCGACCGGGTTCTGGCGACTGGCGCTGGCGACACCATTTTTGTTTTTTGTCGGATATCGATTTGGTTTTCGGTTCTCGGCGCTTGGCAAATCAACAATCTGGCTTGCGATAATTGCGGGGCTGTTTTTCGGCGTTGATATCATCTTGTGGCATATTGGCATTTTCCAAACGAAAATGGCCAATGCGACATTATTTGCGAACTGCGCCAGCCTGATCCTTGTGGTGTACGGGATCTTTGTCGCCCGCAAAATGCCTAGCAAATGGGAAAGTGCAGCGGTGCTTTTTGCCTTTGTGGGCGCGGCACTCTTAATGGGGCAAAGCCTTGATCTATCTCCGCTGCATTTTCAGGGGGATATTTTATCGCTCGGCGCGGGCCTTACATACACGGTGTATCTGGTGCTGATGATGCGCGTGCGGCAGAATACGGAAAGCTGGGGCGCACTGGGCATGGCCAGCGCTGTTGCGGCGGTCATCTTGCTTACCGCATCGATTGTCGCGGGGGAACAGGTTGTCCCGACCGTGTGGTGGCCTGTGATGTTGCTTGCGTTCACGTCACAGTTTTTCGGGCAAGGATGCCTAACCTACGCTCTGCCGCATTTCAGCCCGCTCGTGATCGGCTTGGCATTGTTGCTGCAGCCTGCATTGTCGGCTGCGGCTGGGTGGCTTGCCTTTGGTGAGACGCTGACCACAATGGATTTTATGGGCAGTGCGCTGGTGATGATCGCGCTTGTGCTGGTGCGTAAGCAATAGACCTTTTCTTGAGGGCGCCGAACGCCTACATATTGTTCATGTCCATAAACCCGCTTCCTGCTGACCCGACGCTCGACGAAGTTCGTGCCGCCCTTGCCCCAATCATCGCGCGTAATGCGGGATTTGATGGCTGGTCTGATGCCGCAGTTCATGCGGCCGCTGATGAAGCTGGTGTGGACCGCGATGTCGCGAAACTTGCGTTCAAGGATAACGCCATCGACATGATTGATGCCTGGATCGACAGCATCGATATGGAGCTTGCGCATCGTTTGCCCGCCGAAAAAATTGCGGCAATGAAAATCCGCGACCGGATTACCGCCTTGCTGGCAACGCGGCTGGACATCATGGCACCCGACCGCGAATCCCTGCGGCGCGCGATGGCGATCATGGCCATGCCACAAAATCTAGTGCGCAGTGCAAAGATCGGCTGGCGATCTGCCGACCGGATGTGGCGTCTGGCCGGAGATACCGCGAGCGACTTCAACCATTATACCAAGCGCATGACATTATCGGCGGTGTATGCGAGCACGCTGAGTGTGTTCGTCAACGATGATAGCGACAATTTTGCCGATGCGCGGGCTTTCCTTGATCGTCGCATCGATAATGTGATGCAGTTTGAGAAGGTGAAGTTTCAGGCGAAACAGCGTCAGGAATATGTGCCAAGCCTTTCCCGCTTCATCGGCCGCCTGCGCTATCCGGCGCGTTAATCCAAATCTCTATTGATGTTATTGCGAATCGGTTGCAAATAGGCGTCCGTGCAGCTTGACCATCTTCCACTAAACCGCGCCGCGGTTATTCGGGCCATCGATTGGGATGTTTTGCCCGATCAGGAAGGGCATCGTCTGCGTTCACTTGGCTTTGAACCCGGAGTCACCATAGAGGCAATGCACAAGGGTATTTTGATGTGGCGTGACCCGCTTGCCGTGCGTGTTGGCCGAATGACCGTGGCTTTGCGCACCAATGTTGCAGCGGCCATCGATTGCGAGCTTAAGCCATGACGCAAATGCCACCGCTCGTTGCCCTTGTCGGAAACCCTAATGCCGGGAAAAGTGCGTTGTTCAATGCGCTGACCGGTGCGCGGCAGAAGATTGCAAATTATCCCGGCGTAACGGTTGAGCGCAAATCGGGGCGGGCGACGTTTGACGACGGCCAACCCGTTGAAATGATCGACTTGCCGGGTGCGTATAGCCTCGATCCCGATAGCCTTGACGAAGCCGTTACCCGCGATGTCGTACTGGGGAATTTGGAGGGCCATCGCCGTCCGGACGCGCTTGTGATCGTGCTGGATGCGGGCAATCTCGATAACCATCTGCGCTTCGCGCTCGAGCTGATTGCGCAGGGCCTGCCGACGGTCGTTGCGCTGAACATGGTCGATCTTGCCGAGCGCGATGGTTTGCAACTGGATGCAGAAAAGCTCGCCCGCGCATTGGGCGTTCCCGTTATTGAAACGGTGGCGGTACGCCGTCGTGGTCTGGCGCCGTTGATGGCCGAGCTTGAACGCACAATCAAAACGCCGCGGCCTTCGGTTGAACCAGTTGCGGTATCGTTCGGCGCGAAGAATCAGCAGGCACGCGACATTGCACGCTCGGTGATCGTCAGCGAGACCGCAGGTCGCCAGTGGACGCGCCGACTCGATTCCGTATTGCTCCACCCGGTCGGCGGCGTGGTCATTCTCCTCGCTTTGTTGTTCCTCATGTTTCAAGCGGTGTACGGCTGGTCTGAAGCACCGATTGGTTGGATTGAAAGCGGCTTCGCACTGTTAAGTGACGCGATTACGGGCGCATTGCCGGATGGATTGTTCCGGTCATTCTTGACCGATGGAGTCATTGCGGGCGTCGGATCGGTGATCGTCTTCCTACCGCAGATTTTGATCCTGTTCCTGTTCATTTTGCTGCTTGAGGCATCGGGTTATATGACCCGCGCTGCGTTCGTTATGGACAGGGTGATGGCGGCGGTTGGTCTTTCGGGGCACAGCTTCATTCCGCTTTTATCGTCTTTTGCCTGCGCGATTCCCGGCATCATGGCAACACGCACAATCATGGATCAGAAGGAGCGGCTGGCGACCATATTGATCGCGCCGTTGATGACCTGTTCGGCGCGGCTGCCGGTATATACGGTCATCATTGGGGCGTTCATTCCATCGACGACTGTGGGGCTGGGCATCGGGTTGCAGGGCCTTGTTCTCTTTGGCCTGTATATCGCAGGCATATTGGGCGCGATGTTGGCTGCGGCCGTCATCCAGCGCTTTGTTACGCAAAGCCGGAGGAGCAGCTTCCTCATCGAAATGCCCCGTTATCAATGGCCACGGCTAAGTGATATTGCGCTGAGCCTGTGGCAGCGGGCATGGGTGTTTCTGCGCCGTGCGGGCACGATAATCTTTGCGGCAACTATCATCTTGTGGGCGTTGCTCAGCTTCCCCAAAGCGCCTGTGGGCAGCGGCATTTCGCAAGTGGAATATTCGGTCGCTGGCCGCATTGCCGACGGGATTGAACCGATTGTCCGGCCAATTGGCTTCAATCATGATATTGCCCTCGCGCTCATTCCGGCAATGGCGGCGCGCGAAGTGGCCGTCTCTGCCTTGGCGACCGTCTATGCGATTGATGCGGCAGATGAAGACGCGGCGGCGTCCAGTCTTGGCCCCAAGCTGGCGGCGGACTGGTCACTGGCGACCGCCTTGGCGTTTCTTGCGTGGTTCGTCTTTGCGCCACAGTGCATTTCCACCATTGCGGTGACACGCCGCGAAACCAATGGATGGAAATGGCCAATCTTCATGGTCACCTATCTTTTTGCGTTGGCATATGCCGCGGCTGGCATAACATATTGGACAGCGCGTTCCTTAGGCTTATAGCAAGTTCACAAGATCATTTGATTAGAGGGCAGGAACATGGCGGGAAGCGTCAATAAAGTTATCATCGTGGGCAATTTGGGTGCGGATCCCGAAGTCAAATCCTTCCAAAACGGTGGGCGCATTTGCAACCTGCGGATCGCGACGTCGGAAGATTGGAAAGACCGCACGACGGGCGAGAAAAAAGAACGCACCGAATGGCATAGCGTTGTATTGAATTCCGACGGCCTTGTCGGCGTGGCCGAACGTTTCCTGAAAAAAGGCAGCAAGGTGTACATCGAAGGTCAATTGCGCACCCGTAAATGGCAGGATGCGTCAGGTAACGACCGTTACACAACCGAAGTGTCGGTTGCAGGCTTTGATGGCAAGCTGGTCATGCTTGATGGTCCAAAGGGCGGATCAGGCGGCGGCGATGGCTGGAGCGGTGGCGCATCTGGCGGTGGTTCCTCGGGCGGATCGTCCGGCGGTAACAATTGGGGCGCTGGTGGCGGCGGCGGCGGAAGTTCTTCCGGCTTTGGCGGCGGCGATTTCGACAATGACCTCGACGACGACGTACCGTTTTGATCGCTAGCCAGCGGCCAATAGCAGTAACAGATTGAACAGGGGCCAAAATGAAAAAAGCAGTTTTGGCTCTTGTCCTGATTGGCGCGATTGCGGCCTATTTTATTTTTGATTTGGGCCAATATCTAAGCCTCGAGAATTTCAAAGCCAGTCAGGCAGATATTGTCGCGGCAAAGGATGCAAACCCAGCGCTCTATATCGCCGGGTTTTTCCTTCTCTATGTCGCGGTGACGGGATTATCGATTCCGGGGGCCGCAATCATGAGCTTGGTCGCCGGTGCTTTGTTTGGCGTTGTCCTTGGCACGCTCATAGTCTCCTTTGCATCGACGATGGGCGCAACATTGGCGTTTCTCAGCTCGCGTTACGTGCTGCGCGATTGGGTGCAGGGCAAATTCGGCGAACGCTTGCGCGCGGTTGATGATGGACTTGAAAAAGACGGTGCGTTCTATTTGTTCACGCTGCGTTTGATTCCGGTGTTTCCGTTCTTCGTCATCAATTTGCTGATGGGTTTGACGCGGATTAAAACCGGCACATTCTTCTGGGTGAGCCAGATCGGCATGTTGCCCGCGACGATCGTGTTTGTGAATGCAGGCACCCAGATCAGTCGTATAGAAAGCACTGCCGGTTTGCTGTCGCCCACACTTATTGCCTCATTCGTGGCGCTGGCATTTTTCCCATGGGCGGCAAAGGGCATCGTAGCGGTGGTAAAGCGCAGCCGTGGCTGAACGCTGGCAAAAGCCGAAGCGGTTTGACCGCAACCTCATCGTCATTGGCGCTGGATCGGCGGGCTTGGTCTCGGCCTACATCGCGGCAATGGTCAAAGCGAAAGTGACATTGGTCGAAGCGCATGACATGGGCGGCGATTGCCTCAACACCGGATGCGTGCCGTCCAAGGCGCTGATCAAAAGCGCAAAGGTTGCGCATCAGGTTGCGGACTCTGCGCGCTTTGGCATTCAGGGCGGCGCACCCGTCATTGACTTCCCCGCGGTCATGCGCCGCGTCCGCGATGTCATTACCGCGATTGAACCGCATGATAGCGTTGAACGCTTCACGGGCCTCGGCGTCGATTGCGTAAAGGGCTATGCGCGCTTCGTTGATCCGTGGACCATCGAGATTGATGGCGCACGCCAGTTAACCGCAAAATCCTTCATCATTGCCACGGGCGCAGCGCCGTTCATCCCGCCGCTGCCGGGTGTGGAGGATAGCGGCTATCTGACGAGCGAGAGTTTGTGGGATGCCATGGCGGACCGGCCAAGTGCGCCCAACCGTCTGGTGATTTTGGGTGGCGGCCCCATTGGCTGCGAACTCGCGCAGGCATTCCAGCGGCTGGGTTCTAAAGTGACGATCGTCGAAATGGCGGATCGGTTGCTGCTGAAAGAGGATGCCGATGCCGCTGCATTGGTGACCGCGCGATTGCAGGCAGAGGGCGTGAGCGTTCAAACCGCCCACCGCGCACTGCGGTTCGAATCCGGAAAATCCTTGGTCGTTGAAGGACCCCAGGGTGAAAAATCGATAGCCTATGATGACATCATCATTGCCGTCGGTCGCAAGCCGCGGGTGTCGGGCTTTGGCCTCGAAGAATTGGGGTTGGTTGTCGATGGCCAGCTTGCGAATGATGATTTTCTGCGCACGAACATGCCGAACATATATTGTGCGGGCGACGTTGCCGGACGCCAGCAGCTGACGCACGGCGGCAGTCATGAGGCATGGTATGCCAGCGTGAATGCACTGGCGCGGCCGTTCAAAAAATACCGCACCGATTACCGCGTCCTGCCGCGTGTCACCTATACGGAGCCCGAATTGGCGACGGTCGGCCTGACCGAAGCGGAGGCGCGCGCGCAAGGCCTGTCGTTCGATGTCACGCGCTACGATCTTGATGATCTCGACCGGGCGATTGCCGAAAGCGAAGCCCATGGCTTTGTCAAAATCCTGACCGCCAAAGGCAGTGACCGCATTTTGGGCGCAACGATCATTGGCCAGAATGCCGGCGAAATTCTCGCTGAAGTCACCTTCGCGATGAAGCATAAAATGGGGCTGCGCAAAATCCTGCAGACCATTCACCCCTACCCAACATGGGCGGAGGCCAACAAATATGCGGCGGGTCAGTTCGGGTTGGCGCGTAAGCCCGAAGCACTGCTGAAATGGGCCGAACGTTGGTTCCGCTGGCAGCGTAGTTAGCTGAAGCTTTTTGCCGCGAACGCAACGCGTTGGGCAACGGTCAGTATACACAAAGCGGCAAATATCAGCGCCAATGTCGGGAAAAATGCCGGAAACAGGCAGAACAGCAAAAAGAACGCGATGGTCTCCCCGCCCTCCATCACGCCCGTTGAATAGATAAATGCTTTGGAACCATGCGCACCGTCATTATCATTGCGCCGCGCGGCGATTGCCGCATATCCCAGAAAACTGACTGCTGTCAGGGTGAAGCTCGCCACCAGCGCGAGGGCTGGCATTTGATTGTCTGTGCTGATTATGCCGAACGCGACGGGGACGGAAACGTAGAACAGAAAGTCGCACAGCGAATCCAAATATCCACCAAAGTCCGTTGGCCCGTTGATTCGGGCAATCGCGCCATCAAGGCCATCAAAGAGGCGGTTCAGGACGATACACAATAATGCAGCCGTATAATTCGCCTGTGTGATGAAAAATGCGGCGCCCAGTCCGATGGCAGCACCGGTGATCGTCAGGGCATTGGCCGAAAACCGCGCGGCTGCCAGCACGCGCGCCATCCGGAACAGCGCCGGGTCGACCAGTCGGCGCAGCGCCACATCAAACATGGCGCTTTCCCATCATTTTTTCGCCAGCAAGTCCTTCAGTCCAGCGAGCGCGCCTACTGGAGCGACGTCCTCTTCGCTTTTGACACCCGCAGCCTTCAAGATTTTCTCTGCCTCAGGGCTGCGCGGATAGGGATTGAGCGCGAGGCCCATTGATTGCGCAACCGCCTCACCCAAATCAATGGTTTGGCCATCGTGGAACATCGTGTCGCAATCTTCGGGTGCGAGCTCTAGTTCCACTTCGCCATTTGATGTGGGTTCGGCAATAAATTGGATATGGATGGCTTCATCCAATTTTGCAGGAACGGGATCATGCGTTGCGATGCAAAATTGCGCGAGGCTGGCCGTAAAGCGTCCGGTTGCAATCACGGCGTCCGCCTCGTGCTTCAACGAAATTTCCGCATTAAGATTTTCCAGCGCCGCCAGATCAAACCGCGTCATCAGGGCGTGGCGCGCTGCCTCATCCGCCGAAAGCCGAAGGTTGCGGCTGTGGTTTCCGACTTCGGAGATCTTGACGACATGGCTAAACTCGTTGGCTGTCACCACTTTGCGTCACCTTCAACGATCATATCAGGCAATTGCGCCTCCAATGCATGTTCGACATCAAGCAAAGCTTGGCGGGTATGTGCAAGCGCGCCAGCTTCGGGGGCTACGCCCCGGTAAATGTTGCGCACAATGGCTTCATCAAGCTCCGCCGTATCGGCCAAAGCCGAGCGCAGCGCGCCGAGGCGGCCGCCGACGGCGCTCATAATCTGGCCGATATGTTTGCCAACGATCATATCGCCGATACCCACTTCGCGTAGCTGCCCATCCATATCGTCGACAAACACTTCGGTAAGGCGCGCCATGTCGAGTGCGTAATCACCGCTGTCCTCAAGCCGTAGCAGAACCAGCGACAATATAGAGGCAACCATGTCGAAGCGTCCGTCAATGCTGTCCGGAACCTGCCCTTCGATATACCAATGCGGCTCACGCGCTTTAGCCACGATCTGATTATACAATGGAATCAGCTTAAGCTTGGGGTCGGGTTCCCCTTTCCCGAAAAGTCTTTTCAATAATGTCATTTTGACGCGTTTTCATCCTTACTCATCGGGCATTCATCTGGGATTGCATATTGATATTGCGCCTTAAGGATGCAATGGCAAAAGCCCAACTTTAGTGGATTAGCGGAGAAGTTTATGCGCGCGACACAAATTGCAGGTTTTGCAGCATTATTAGCCGCTATGACATTGGCGTCTGGCTGCACCCGCCTTCGTTCGCATCAGGGCTATATTGGCGATCAGACCTTGCTGAACTCTATCCAACCCGGTGTAGACAACAGGGAATCGGTTCAGGCATCGCTTGGCCGTCCGACATTTGTGGGTCAGTTCGATCAAAACGACTGGTATTATTATTCACGCGACGCAAAGCAGCTGGCGTTCTCGCAGCCAAAGGCAGACACCCAATATGTGCTGAAGGTCCGGTTTGACTCAGCCGGGAATGTCGCCTCGGTTGCGCAAACGGGCAAAGAACTTATTTCGAAAATCAGCCCTGAAGGCGATAAAACGCCAACGCTTGGCCGCAACAAGAGCTTCTTTGAAGAAATCTTCGGCAATATCGGTGCAGTGGGCGCAGGCACTGGCCAAGGCGCGACGCCGAACAGCCCGAACTGATCTTGATTTAGCGTTGCGATATTGGCTGGCGGGGACCATCGCCCCCGCTGTCCTGCCGCTTATTCCGTGACACCTGCCGCAGCAAGTACAGCCAAGGTCACCAAATCGCTGGCGCTTGTTGCCATGGTGGCCACCTGCACCTGACGTTCGATACCTAGCAGCATCGGTCCAATGACTTGGTCCCCGCCCAATTCGCGCAACAGCTTTGCCGACAGGTTTGCCGATTGCAGGCCGGGCATGACCAGCACGTTGGCTGGTCCAGACAAACGGCAGAACGGATAGTTTTTCATCAACGCTGGGTTGAGCGCAACGTCCGGCGGCATGTCGCCTTCATATTCAAAGTCAGGGCGGCGGGCATCCAATATGGCCACGGCATCGCGGATATTATTAAGCCAGTTTCCAGCCGGGTTGCCGAAGGTTGAGAATGACAGGAACGCAACGCGCGGGACATGGCCCATGCGGCGGGCAACGCCAGCGGTTTTCTCCGCAATATGGGCAAGCTCTTCTGCCGATGGCCGTTCGTTGACCGTGGTGTCGGCGATAAACACCGTATGTGTTTTACCGACCATGACGTGAATGCCGAACGGTGTCGCATCCTTCTTGGCATCGAGCACCCGGCGCAGCTCGCGCAAGGTTTGTCCAAAGGTACGCGTAACGCCCGTGATCATCGCGTCGGCTTGGTCCATCTGCAGCAGCAGTGCGCCAAAGATGTTGCGGTCGCGGTTGACCATCCGCTGAATATCGCGGCGCAGATACCCGCGACGCTGCAGGCGGCCGTACAGCCGGTCGACCATTTTCTCGACCAGTGGACTTTGGGCGCTGTTATGGATTTCATATTCGTCCGGATTGGCGCCGAGCCCGATCAGTTTTTCGGTAACGCGCGCATCGCGTCCGACCAGCACGGGTACGCCATAGCCATCTTGTTTGAACTGAACGGCGGCGCGCAACACGACATCTTCTTCAGCTTCGGCAAAAATGACGCGCTTTGGTTTTGCCCTCGCGGCTGCATAAACTTGGGTTAGAACCGATGTTGTCGGGTTTTGCCGCGCGCGCAGGCTCGCACGGTAGGCGTTCATATCGGCAATCGGCTTTTGCGCGACGCCCGAATCCATCGCTGCTTTTGCCACGGCGGAGGCGACGATTTCCATGAGGCGCGGGTCGAATGGCGACGGGATAATATAATCCCGCCCGAATTTGTGCATTATGCCGCCATAAGCAGCCGCCACTTCCTCGGGCACGGTTTCACGCGCCAATTGCGCCAAGGCATGTGACGCCGCAATCTTCATGGGCTCGTTGATCGTCGTAGCGCGCACGTCGAGCGCCCCGCGGAACAGGAAGGGGAAGCACAGGACATTGTTGACCTGATTTGGAAAATCCGACCGCCCCGTCGCGATGATCGCATCGGGCCGCGCCGCGCGTGCCACAGGTGGCGAGATTTCGGGGTCGGGGTTTGCCATCGCGAAGATGATCGGCTCGGGGGCCATCGTCTTCACCATGTCGGCGCTCAACGCATTGGCGGCGGAAAGACCAAGGAACACATCTGCGCCGACGATGGCCTCTGCCAAATTGCGCGCGGTTGTTTTTGCCGCATGCGCCGATTTCCACTGATCCATGCCTTCCGTACGGCCCTGATAAATCACGCCGGAACGGTCGCACATAATCACATTGTCGTGCGGCACGCCCATGGCCTTGATCAGCTCGGTGCAGGCAATCGCTGCTGCGCCTGCGCCATTGCAGACGACCTTAATATCTTTCAACGTACGGCCCGTCAGCTCGCACGCATTGATCAATCCTGCCGCCGCGATGATGGCGGTGCCATGCTGGTCATCATGAAAGACCGGAATGTTCATCCGTTCTTTCAACGTCTGTTCAATGATGAAGCAATCAGGCGCGGCGATATCTTCCAGATTGATGCCACCAAAGGTCGGTTCAAGAAGTTCGACGGCATCAATGAAGCGCTGCGCATCTTCGGTCTTCACTTCGATATCGATGGAGTCGACATCGGCGAAGCGTTTGAAGAGCACCGCCTTGCCTTCCATCACGGGCTTGGATGCCAATGCACCCAAATTGCCCATGCCAAGAATCGCCGTACCATTTGAGATAACCGCGACGAGATTACCCTTGGCGGTATAATCATAGGCGGTTGCCGGATCGTCATAAATCGCCTGCACCGGCACAGCGACGCCTGGTGAATATGCCAGAGACAAATCACGCTGTGTGGCCATTGGTTTGGTCGCCACGATTTCGATTTTCCCTGGGCGGCCCTGGGAATGGAAATCCAAGGCTTCCTGAGCTGTAATCTGGACGTCGCTATCGTTCATTTTGGGACCTGACCGTATTTTATCATTTAAAGTGCCCTAACGCGGTGGTGCCGCTAGGGCAAGCATTGCCCCGCAGGAATGGCTCCGCTATCGCGTTGACCATGACGGGGACAATCAAAGCGACATCGGGACCGACACCAATGATGGTGCAGTATCTCGGGCTGAAGGCTAAGGCCGAGGATTGCCTGTTGTTCTACCGCATGGGCGACTTTTTCGAGCTGTTCTTCGATGATGCGCGTGCGGCCGCTGCAACGCTGGATATCGCGCTCACATCGCGCGGCGAACATGATGGTAGGCCCATTCCAATGTGCGGCGTACCGGTGCATGCAGCCGAAGGCTATCTGGCGCGGCTCATCAAGGCGGGCCACCGCGTCGCGATTGCCGAGCAAACCGAAAGCCCCGAAGATGCCAAGGCGCGCGGCGGTTCGAAGACATTGGTGGCGCGCGACATCGTCCGGTTCGTGACGGCGGGTACGCTGACTGAGGACAGCTTGCTGGACAGCTGGACATCAAACATGCTCGTCGCGGTCGCACCGGTGGGTGACGAATATGGTCTGGCGGCAGCAGATATCTCGACTGGCTATTTCGAACTCGTCACCGTTGCGGCGAGCGCACTTGAAGCGGAGCTTGCACGCCTTTCCGCAAGCGAACTGGTCGTTCCCGACGGTTTGGCCCAGCAGTTTACCGGCGCAATCATTCGTCCGCGCGCCGACTTTGAAAGCATCGTCGGCGGCGATTTGCTGAAACAGCATTTTGCCCTTTCGACCTTGGATGCCATCGGTGCGGTCACGCGCGCTGAGCAGGCCGCTGCTGGCGGGCTCATCGCCTATCTGGCGCATGTCGGGCGGGGCAATATGCCCTTCCTTAAGCTGCCGGTCCGGCGTGAAGTGCATGCCCATCTGCTGATTGACCAAGCAACGCGCGATAGCCTTGAAATAAGTGCAGCGCATAAAGGCGCGCGCGCTGGGTCATTACTGGCCGAGGTGGATCGCACGATAACCGGTGCCGGCGCACGCCAGCTGGCGTCGGACCTGTCTGCCCCGCTGATGGATCAAAGCATCATCGAAGCGCGACTGTCGCTGGTGCAGTGGTTCCATGACGCGCCATTGACCCGCGATGCCGTCCGGTCCGCTTTGCGACAATTGCCGGATATTGCCCGCGCATTGGGCCGTGTTGTTGCCGGACGCGGCAGTCCACGTGACTTGGGACAAATTCGTGATGGGTTGGATGCGGCGCGCCATCTGCGGGAGCGATTGGGCGCCATGGCCGACCGCCCCGTCTTGCTCGACCAATTGTTGCCGATGTTGGATGGCCACGGCCATATGGTCGACATCCTCAGCCGTGCGCTTGTCACCTCCCCGCCCACTGATACTGCGCAGGGCGGCTATATCGCCGAAGGCTATGATGCGGCGTTGGACGTGTTGCGTTCGGCT
>JBILBJ010000185.1:0-3817 GCA_044353705.1 Sphingorhabdus sp.
GCAGGACCAGAGCGTGGCTTATGGTCGCGGTGCATCGCGTTTCGAAGAGAACAAGCGTGCGGTTACCGAAAAATATATGGGCCCCATCGTCAAAACGGCGATGACACGTTGCATCCAGTGCACACGTTGTGTTCGGTTCACAGAAGAAGTTGCTGGCATCGAAGAAGTCGGCGCGATTGGCCGCGGCGAGAATATGCAGATCACGACCTATCTCGAGCACGCGATGCAGAGCGAGCTTTCAGGCAATGTTGTTGACCTGTGTCCGGTGGGTGCGCTGACGTCGAAGCCTTATGCTTTCGAAGCACGCCCATGGGAGCTGAAAAAGACACCAAGCATCGACGTGATGGACGCGGTTGGTACCAATATCCGCCTTGATAGCCGGGGCAGGGCCGTATTGCGCGCGCTTCCGCGCATCAATGATGATGTGAACGAAGAATGGGCGTCGGATAAAACACGCCACGCCGTGGATGGCCTCACGCACCGTCGGTTGGACAAGCCGTATATCCGCAAGGATGGAAAGCTTGTTGCGGCAAGCTGGGCAGAGGCGTTTGACGCAATCAAGGCCAATTGGTCCGGCGATGCTGCGGTCATCGCGGGCGATCAGGTCGATTGCGAAACAATGTTTGCCGCGCGCGCGCTTGCAGGGTCGTCCATGCTTGAGGGCCGTCAAACCGGCCTTGCGTATGATACGTCGTCGCTGTCGGCCGTAAACTTCAACACCACCATCGCGGGCATCGAAAATGCGGACGTGATCTTGCTGGTCGGTAGCGACCTGCGCCGTGAAGCACCTTTGGTGAACACGCGTATCCAAAAAGCCATCCGTAAGCGCGGTGCAAAGGTATTTGCCATCGGGCCAGTAACGGATTTGACCTACAAGGTTGAATGGCTCGGCGATGATTTGAGCGCGCTGGCGAAAGCGCCGAAGGCTCTTGCCGATGCATTAAAGACCGCAGAACGCCCAGCGGTTATCGTCGGTGGCGGCGCGCTGCGTTATGAAGGCGTCCATGGCGCGGCATTGGCGTTTGCGGCGAAATATAAGCTCGTCCGTGATGGCTGGAATGGCTTTAACGTGCTGCACTTTGCGGCAGCGCGCATGGGCGGACTGATGCTTGGATATGCGCATGATGGCGGTATCAAGGCGTTGGCGGCCAAGGCGCCCAAGCTGGCGTTCTTCCTCGCGGCGGATGAAGCCGATTACAGCCTGTTTGCCGGCAGCTTCAAAGTTTATGTCGGCCACCATGGCGACAATGGCGCGCATCATGCCGACGTCATTTTGCCAGGTGCCGCATATAGCGAAAAATCGGGCACCCACGTAAACCTCGAAGGCCGCGTGCAGCGCGGGGAACGCGCCGTGTTCCCACCCGGCGATGCGCGTGAAGATTGGGCGATATTCCGCGCCTTGTCGGATGTGCTTGGCAAGCGCCTGCCGTTTGACAGCCTTGAGGCGCTCCGCGTTGAAATGTTTAACGCTGTGCCCGCATTGGGTGTCGAAGGCCTTGCCGACTATGGCTGGGTTGAACCGACATTGCCGTCAGCCGTAAATGGCAAGATTGCCGATTATCCGATTAAGGATTTCTACCTGACCAACGCAATCTGCCGCGCGTCGGAAACGATGCAGCGGTGCTCTGCGGAACTGGTGCACGGCACGCAATATCTGGAGGCAGCGGAATGACATCCTTCTTCCAAACTCTGGGTATGAGCTACGAAGCCGCATGGTTCACCGCAACCATCGCGGGTATATTGCTCATTGCATTGCCGTTGATGCTGGCCGTCGCCCTCATCATTTACGCTGAACGCAAATTGTGGGCGGCTTTTGCGCTTCGCAGAGGTCCCAATGTTGTTGGTCCCTTCGGCGTCCTTCAGTCGTTCGCTGACGGGCTTAAGGTGTTTCTGCAGGAAACAATCATTCCGAGCGCGTCGAACCGCGGACTGTTTTTGATTGCGCCGATTATTACCTTCACCGTCGCTTTAATGGCGTGGGCGGTTATTCCGTTTGCGGACGGCGTTGTGCTGTCCAATATCAACGTGGGCTTACTCTACATTCTCGCGATCAGCAGCCTTGGCGTATATGGCGTGGTCATTGCGGGTTGGGCTTCCAACTCAAAATATCCGTTTTATTCCGCCATGCGTGCGGCGGCGCAGATGATTTCGTACGAAGTCTCTATTGGCTTTATCCTGATCTGCATTGTCCTTTGGGCAGGTACATTCAATGTTAGTGGCATTGTTGAAGGGCAGCGGGGCCATATCTTTGGCTTTATCAACGCTTATGCGTTCAACCCGTTGCTGTTCCCGATCGCTATCATGTTTCTCATCAGTTCCATGGCGGAAACAGCGCGCGCGCCTTTCGATTTGACCGAGGCCGAGAGCGAGCTGGTCGCTGGTTACCAGACCGAATATTCGTCGATGGCGTTCGCTTTGTTCTGGCTGGGCGAATATGCCAACGTGCTGTTGATGTGCGCGCTTAACGCCATTCTATTCTGGGGTGGTTATTTGCCGCCAGTGGATTGGGCACCATTATATGCGGTTCCCGGCATTATCTGGTTCTTCGTCAAAATTCTTTTGATGTTCTTTGTCTTCGCATGGGTGAAGGCGACTGTACCGCGTTACCGTTATGACCAATTGATGCGTCTGGGTTGGAAAATATTCCTACCAATCTCGCTGTTCTGGGTCTTTCTGGTGAGCGGCTATCTTATGTTCACAGGACATTTCGCATGACCACCATCGCGCATCTCATCAAAACCTTTACCCTTTGGGAATTCGTCAAGGCGCACTGGTTGACCTTGCAGTATTTTTTTAAGCCAAAGGCGACGATCAACTATCCGTTCGAAAAGAACCCGTTGAGCCCGCGTTTTCGCGGAGAGCACGCTTTGCGGCGCTACCCCAATGGGGAAGAGCGGTGCATTGCGTGTAAGCTTTGTGAGGCGGTATGTCCTGCATTGGCAATCACCATCGAGTCAGAACCACGCGAAGACGGCAGCCGCCGCACCACGCGCTATGACATCGACATGACGAAGTGCATCTATTGCGGTTTCTGCCAAGAAGCTTGCCCAGTGGATGCGATTGTCGAGGGACCAAACCTCGAATTCGCAACCGAAACACGCGAGGAATTGTTTTATGACAAGGCCAAGCTTCTCGACAACGGCGCGAAATGGGAACGGGCAATTGCCGCGAACCTTGCCGCCGATGCACCCTATCGTTAAGGGCGGCCCATCGTGATCCAACTCGTCTCCTTCTATATTTTCGCAAGCATCGTCATCGCGTCTGCCGCGATGGTCATCTTTGCGCGCAACCCTGTGCACAGCGTGCTGTGGTTGATCGTCGCGTTCTTTAACGCCGCTGGCCTCATGATCCTGATCGGCGCGGAATTCATCGCGATGCTGCTCGTCATTGTATATGTTGGCGCAGTCGCCGTGCTGTTCCTGTTTGTGGTGATGATGCTCGACATCGACTTCGCCGAGCTGCGCGCCGGTTTTGTGAAAAACGTTCCGCTTGGTTTGTTGCTCGCCGTCGTTCTCGCAGCAGAGCTGGTGCTCGGCATCGGCGCGTATCAGGCTGGTGCAGTTGCACTGGGCACGCCGGAGGCTGGAGCAGCTACCGTGTCGGCGACTGTTCCCAATATCGAAGCTATTGGCGGTTTGCTCTACAGCAAATATGTTTTCATTTTTGAAACCGCGGGCCTCATTCTTTTGGTCGCAATGGTGGGCGCGATTGTTCTTACTCATCGTAAGAGCCATGGCACGCGCGGCCAAAGCATCAACAGCCAGGTACAGCGCCGTCCCGAAGACGCGACGCGCAATGTCAATCAACCGGTAGGGCA
>JBILBJ010000184.1:0-3817 GCA_044353705.1 Sphingorhabdus sp.
CGGGCTGGGGCGTGCAATTGCTAGACGCGCTTGCCCGCAACTGGAAATAATATCGGCGGCGTCGCATTTCCAGCGAATGGCCGCAGCACTTGTGTTGCAGAAATGACGCACTACATTCTGAATAGGGGTGGGGCCTTTGTCCACAAAGGCTCCATCGACATTTAGGAAATAGCGCATGAACCTCGAGAAATTCACCGACCGGGCCAAGGGTTTTCTGCAAAGCGCGCAGACCGTCGCCATTCGCATGAGCCATCAGCGTATTGGGCCTGAGCATCTCCTCAAAGCCTTGCTGGAAGACGAACAGGGCATGGCCTCAGGCCTTATCAAGGCTGCAGGTGGCGACGCCGCAACCGCCTTGCGCGAAACCGACGCAGCGTTGGCGAAGGTTCCTGCCGTGTCGGGCGGCGGTGCGCAGCAAACGCCCGGGCTTGATAATGATGCCGTTCGCGTTCTCGATTCCGCCGAACAGGTCGCGCAAAAGGCTGGCGACAGCTATGTGACGGTCGAGCGTTTGTTGCTCGCGCTTGCGCTGGCCTCAACCACCACCGCAGGTAAGGCTTTGGCCACTGCTGCGGTCACAGCCGAGGGGCTGAACGCCGCGATTAATGCACTGCGGGGTGGGCGTTCCGCCGACACCGCTGGCGCCGAGGACCGTTATGATGCGCTGAAGAAATTCGCGCGCGACCTGACTGAGGTCGCCCGCGCGGGCAAGCTTGATCCCGTCATCGGCCGTGATGAAGAAATCCGCCGCACCATTCAAATCCTTGCGCGGCGCACGAAGAACAACCCTGTTCTCATCGGTGAACCCGGCGTGGGTAAAACGGCCATTGCCGAAGGACTGGCGCTGCGCATTGCCAATGGTGACGTGCCAGACAGCCTGAAAGGCCGCAAGCTCTTGTCGCTCGACATGGGCGCCTTGATTGCCGGCGCGAAATATCGCGGCGAGTTTGAAGAGCGGCTCAAGGGTGTGCTGGATGAGGTCAAGCAGGCCGAAGGTGACATCATCCTATTCATCGACGAAATGCACACGCTCGTCGGCGCAGGCAAAGGCGAAGGCGCGATGGACGCGGCGAACCTCATCAAACCTGCTTTGTCACGCGGCGAATTGCACTGCATCGGCGCGACGACGCTCGATGAATATCAAAAGCATGTCGAAAAAGACCCTGCCCTGCAACGCCGCTTTCAGCCGGTGTTCGTCGGTGAGCCCACGGTCGAAGATACGATTTCGATCCTGCGCGGGTTGAAAGAGAAATATGAACTGCACCATGGCGTGCGGATCACCGATGGCGCGTTGGTGAGCGCGGCGACATTATCGCACCGTTACATTGCCGATCGCTTCCTGCCCGACAAAGCCATCGACCTGATGGACGAAGCCGCGTCGCGGCTCCGCATGGAAGTGGAATCCAAGCCCGAAGAAATCGAGACGCTCGACCGGCGTATCATTCAGCTGAAAATCGAGCGGGAGGCGCTTGGCAAGGAAAGCGATGCCGCGTCCAAAGACCGTTTGGCCACGCTGGAGAATGAACTTGCCAATCTGGAACAGCAATCATCCGAACTGACCCAGCGCTGGCAGGCAGAAAAAGACAAGATTTCGGCAGAGGCCAAGATCAAGGAACAGCTCGACACTGCGCGCATCGAGCTTGAGCAGGCGCAACGGTCGGGCGATCTCGCCAAGGCGGGCGAGCTGCAATATGGCACGATCCCGGGCCTTGAGCGCCAATTGTCCGAAGCAGAATCAGCGGCAGGTAACGCCATGCTGCGTGAGGAAGTGACCGCGCAGGATATCGCCAGCGTTGTCAGCCGCTGGACAGGCATTCCTGTCGACAAGATGCTTGAGGGCGAGCGTGACAAGTTGCTCAATATGGAACAACTGATTGGCGCGCGGGTGATCGGGCAGCAAGATGCCGTGGCCGCTGTATCCAAAGCCGTCCGCCGCAGCCGCGCAGGGCTTCAGGATCCGAACAGGCCGCTGGGATCATTCCTGTTCCTTGGGCCCACGGGCGTGGGTAAAACCGAACTGACCAAGGCGCTCGCATCATTTCTGTTCGATGACGACAATGCGATGGTCCGCATAGACATGTCCGAATTCATGGAAAAGCACGGCGTATCGCGGCTGGTCGGCGCGCCTCCGGGATATGTCGGATATGAAGAAGGCGGTGTCTTGACCGAGGCGGTCCGGCGTCGGCCCTATCAAGTGGTGTTGTTCGATGAAGTCGAAAAAGCGCATTCCGACGTCTTCAACATCCTGCTTCAGGTTCTCGATGATGGCCGTCTGACCGATGGTCAGGGCCGCACGGTGGACTTTTCGAACACGCTCATCATCTTGACGTCGAACCTTGGCAGCCAGCATCTCGCCGCGTTGGAGGATGGTCAGGATGTGAAAGAGGTCGAACCGCAAGTGATGGAAATCGTGCGGGGCCATTTCCGGCCCGAATTCCTCAACCGCCTCGACGAGGTCATCCTGTTCCACCGCCTTGGTGCCAATCACATGGCACCGATTGTCGATATTCAGGTGCAGCGCGTGCAAAAGCTGCTGAAGGACCGCAAGATCACGCTCGCTTTATCCGAAGAGGCCAAGGCGTGGCTTGGCCGCGTGGGTTACGACCCCGTATATGGCGCACGTCCACTCAAGCGCGCTATTCAGCGGTATTTGCAGGATCCTCTGGCAGATCTGCTGCTGCGTGGCGAAGTGCCCGATGGCTCCACGGTTAAGGTCGAGGAAGGGGATGGGGCTTTGAAGTTGGCGGTGTAGGCGTCACGCGACAGCTTTTGAGCTTCCCCGATTCACGTCCGCCATTTCATCCGCGAAGGAAGAATCACTGACCGCCCGGGCGTGAAGTTCCATCCTCGACCAAGCGGCGGGCGAGTTCATTGCCGGATTCTGTCATCTGGCGCCACTGCGCAAGCGTTTTGCATACCTTGCCCTTTTTCACCAGTGAACCGGTCACACGAACTGTGCGACACCGCATGGTTTGGTCGGATTTGGCTGCGGTTGCGTCGGATGCTGCAGTCGAAGCATTGCCTTGCGATGTCGATGCGGATGCCGGAGCCGTTACCGGCGCAGACGCCGGCGCTTCCGCCAAAGCCGAGGTCATGATACCAATGGTTAAGGCCGTGAATAGAATTGGTCGCATGTGAATGTTTCTCCGTTGAGAGGCGCGGTGCACGTAACACAGGCGCTTTTCAGTGCACGTAAAGAGGAAAAAATCAATTAACTTAATGCGTGATTTTAAAGCCTGTTGCGTCAGCCGCAGCATAATAACGGGCGATAACATTTTGTTCTGCGACGGTTAAATGTGGATTCCACACGTCAAAGATAAGAACCGCGCGATAATGTTCGCTGTCGTTCCACGCCTCATGTTCGATGGTATCATCAAAGGCAAAAGCCGTTCCCACTTTCCATTCGCGGGTTTCGCCGCCAACGCGGAAACCGCAATTCCCTGGCACGATTAGCGGCAAATGCACAATCGCACGGGTATTGGTCACCCCTGTATGTGGCGGAATTCGGGTATGCGGCTTCAATATGGAGAAAAACGCGCTGGGTGCACGATCCGGAAGCGTTGTGGTCGGTAAGCTGGCCAAGGCCGCGGCCGTGCGCGGGCAGCGGTCTAAGACGGCCTTATTGGGCTGCCCATATTCCCACAAAAAGCATGCGCCCCAGGCAAGTGACTGGTCAAGAGCGGACCATTTATTTTCAGGAACGCCTGAATCCATCCGGACATAAGGCCGCAACGCGTCGCCGGGATCGGCAAGCAGCGCCTCTAATTCCTGGCGTATTTCGTCGGTCGCAGCTTCGATTGCAGGCATCCATGGAAAA
>JBILBJ010000186.1:0-3811 GCA_044353705.1 Sphingorhabdus sp.
TGGGAAACGCGTGGATATGTCGCCATTATCCTACGTAACTATTGGATTTACGAGATGCGATCAAACAAGGCTTCGGGCAGCTTGAAAGGGCTTGCCCAATATATGTGGCCGAAATTTCCAGACGCCAATGGCACCGTAACCGCGCGTCGCGTCACAGGAGGCTCCATTGCCGCTAGATAACAACATGGCTTTCAAACCCGTCAATATTGCCCTTCTGACGGTATCCGACACCCGCGGACCGGATGAGGACACAAGCGGCGATTTATTGGCTGAACGCATCAGGGCGGCGGGGCATAAGATTATCGAACGCGCAATTTTGCGTGACGATACCGCGTTGATCACCTCCCGCCTGCACAATTGGATTGATGACAAAAATATCGATGTTGTCATATCCACAGGCGGCACAGGCCTCACCGGGCGCGATGTGACGCCGGAGGCACTGGACCGCGTTAAGACCAAGGATATTCCGGGGTTTGGCGAGCTATTTCGTTGGCTGAGCTTCGCCAGCATTGGCACATCGACCATACAGTCACGCGCCTGCGCGGTGCTGGCACGCGGCACCTATATCTTTGCCCTGCCCGGCTCAAATGGCGCGGTGAAGGATGGATGGGACCAGATTTTGGTCCATCAGCTCGACAACCGCCACCGCCCCTGCAATTTCGTCGAACTGATGCCGCGCCTGTCCGAGAGGTAAACGCGGAGAACACTGCCGTTCGTGCTGCCATTACGCTGAACGCATTTTTGTTCTTTATATGTTCTCATTCTTGTGGCATCATTTGCCTATGGAGAATGCAGTCGAACGCCATGTTACAAAGGGACGCGGGGCGCCCACAAACGTGGTGCCAACCCGATTTAACCTCAATAGCCGTGTTGCCGACGGAGACTGGCTGGACGCGCGCGAAGCTTTAGATGGCGGGAAGCCTCCGCTGAAGACGACGGTGACCGAAGAGTTTGCCAAATCCATTCTTTCATTCAACAATTCTCCAGACGTCCCTTTTGACCGTTCAGTAAACGCATATCGCGGGTGCGAGCATGGCTGCGTGTATTGTTTCGCACGGCCAACGCACGCGTATCATGACCTGTCGCCGGGGTTGGATTTCGAGAGCCGTCTTTTTGCAAAGCCAAACGCCGCAGACATATTGCGCAAAACCATTGCCAAGCGCGGATACCGGCCAGCGCCGATTGCGATCGGAACCAATACCGACCCGTATCAACCGATTGAGCGAACCTATCGCATCACGCGGTCGATCTTGGCGCTGATGGTGGAATCGTCACACCCGATTGTTATCACAACGAAATCCGCGCGCGTAGTTGAAGATATCGACTTGCTGAGCCAGCTGGCATCACAGCAACTGACGGGTGTTGCCATATCGGTGACCTCGCTCGATGCAAAGCTCGCGCGGACATTGGAACCCAGGGCATCATCGCCACTCACGAGGCTTGCGGCAGTGCGCAAACTTTCAGACGCGGGTATCTATGTGCATGTGAATATTGCGCCGATTATTCCGGCGGTAACAGATTATGAGATTGAGGCTATCGCCGCCGCAGCAGCAGAACATGGCGCGACGAGTATCAGTTCGATACCCATTCGCCTTCCGCATGAAGTCGCGCCTTTGTTCCGCGACTGGCTTGATGCCCATTTTCCGGACCGCGCGGCGAAGGTCATGACGATCATCCGCGATATGCGCGGCGGTAAAGACAATGATGCCGAATTTTTCTCACGGATGAAGGGCCATGGTCCTTGGGCCGAGCTGATACGCACCCGCATGCAAATCGCCCGAAAGAAACATGGCTTGGATGGTTCCAAATGGAATGTCAGAACCGACCTGTTCGTGCCGCCAAATATGAATGGGCAGCTGAGCCTGTTTTAAAAACCTCAACTGCTCGGCTGCCCAGAATTTTGGGATCAATCCTCTAGAACAAAATCCTTGAACTGCTGGCGCAGCGCAACCTTCTGAATCTTGCCCGTGCCGGTATGCGGAAGCTCGTCAACAAACAGAACCCTATCTGGCATCCACCATTTTACAATCCGTTCGGCGAGATATGCTTTCACCGCGGCTTCATCGACCTCAGCGCCGGGTTTCTTAACAGCAATCAGCACGGGGCGTTCATCCCATTTCGGATGCGGAATGCCGATCGCGCCGGCCTCCGCAATTCCGGGGCAGCCAACGGCGATATTTTCCAACTCAACCGAGCTAATCCACTCACCGCCTGATTTGATCACATCCTTAACGCGGTCGGTGATCTGCATCGTGCCATCGGGATGCAGAACCGAAACGTCCCCGGTATCAAACCACTGGTCGGCGTCGACCGTATCTGCCTCAGCCTTGAAATAACGCTTGATGACCCAAGGTCCGCGTATCTGAAGCGCGCCCGATGTCACACCATCCCGCGGGGCAACATTGCCGTCCTTATCAATGACACGCAGTTCTACACCAAATGGCGTTCGGCCCTGCTTACAGACAATGTCGATTTGCTCATCGAGTGTCAGGTCATCCCAATTAGGTGTGGGTGCGCCCATTGTGCCAATAGGTGACGTTTCGGTCATGCCCCATGCGTGCGATACGCGCACATTTGCCTTCATTAGGCGTTCGATCATCGCGCGGGGCGCAGCGGAACCGCCGATGGTGACAAGGCGCAACTTGCCAAGCGACGCATCGCGCCCAGCGGCAGCCTCTGCATCCAGATGCGCGAACATGGCCAGCCAAACGGTCGGCACACCCGCGCTATGCGTGACGCCTTCTTTCAGCATCAGCCCGTGCAAGGTCGCCGCATCATTGGTGGTTGAAAAGACGAATTTAACGCCCGCTGCCGCCCCCGCAAATGGCAAACCCCAGCTCGCAGCATGGAACATCGGCACGATGGGCAACAATGCTGCCTGTGGGCTGAGATCGAATATGCTCGGGGCGATTTCAGCCATTGCGTGCAACATCGTCGAGCGGTGCTGATACAACACACCCTTTGGATTGCCTGTCGTACCGCTGGTATAGCAGAGCATGCATGGGTCACGCTCGTCACCGGTCGCCCATTCATAATTACCGTCTTGGCCGTTGATCAAAGCCCCATAGCTGTCGTCGCGATCAAACACGATATAATGTTCAACCGTCTTCAGATGCGGCTTTATGCGGTCGATAATGGGCTGGAACATGGCATCATACATCAACACCTTATCTTCAGCGTGGTTCATGATGTAGATCAGGTCTTCATCGAACAGCCGGACGTTGACCGTGTGAATGACGCCGCCAAAACCAATCGCCCCGTACCAAGTGGCAAGGTGCCGATGGTGGTTCATGGCAAAGGTTGCGATCCGGTCGCCTTTTTGCAGGCCAAAGGCAGCAAAGGCTTGCGACAGCTTTCGGGCTTCGCCAGCAACACCGGCCCAATTTGTACGTTCAAGCGTGCCGTCAGCCCAGCGCGTTACGATTTCGCGCGTGCCATGCTCCCGCGCTGCATAATCAATTAAATGGGTTACCCGAAGGTCCCAATCCTGCATCGTGCCGTACATCAAAGCTCTCCCTCATCTGACGTTGCCAATATTCTTAGCGTATATTTCGGTGTTTGTTGCTGATCAATGCACCAATGCTAGGCTCGGCCCAATCGGTGAAAGTTCAACATTATCTATGCCTTCAATGGCCTTTACTTGGTCCAGCAAAGACGCGTCTATACGGTATTTCCGGCCCAGCACGATCTGCACCCATCGGCCATCGGAAGACCGCGTTTTGATAATGAGCTCGCTCCGTCCGCCTTGTAGTGGTTCAACCATCTCAGCCAGACGTGCAATGGCGGTTTCCTGCGACACATCCAGCTGCAT
>JBILBJ010000187.1:0-3808 GCA_044353705.1 Sphingorhabdus sp.
AAGCTGCCTTACGCGCAGCCTACCCATTCCCGCCTATGAACAGGCGATCAAGGCCAGCCACATCTTCAACATACTTCAGGCGCGCGGCGTGATTTCCGTGCAAGAACGCGCCAGCTACATGGGCCGCGTCCGCGACCTCGCCAAAGGCAGCTGCCAGGCATGGATGGAAAAGAACGGATGGACGGCATGACCGATTTTCTGCTGGAACTTCGCTCTGAAGAAATCCCTGCGCGGATGCAGGTGAAGGCCAAAGAAGATTTGGCGCGCTTGTTCAACGATGCGCTGGCCAAGGCTGGGCTTGCTGCGGCTTCGGTTGAAACATTTGCCACACCGCGCCGCTTGGCGTTGATTGCGACGGGTCTGCCGCTGGCGACAGATGCTGTGTCCGAAGAGACCAAAGGCCCAAAAGTCGGCGCGCCGCCACAGGCGATGGAGGGTTTCCTCCGCAAGGCCGGCCTTACGCAAGATCAGCTGATCGAACGCGATGGCGTGTATTTCGCGATCGTGGAAAAGGCAGGGCGTCAGACCGCTGATGTTCTGGCTGAGGCGATTCCAGCGATTATCCGTGCGTTCCCATGGCCAAAGTCGCAACGCTGGGGCGCGGGGTCAGCTTCGACCGAAAGTCTGCGCTGGGTCCGTCCATTGCAAGGCATCGTCGCGATATTGGGCGATGATGTCGTGCCATGCGAAATCGAAGGCATCGTCAGCGGCGCGGCGACGATGGGGCATCGGTTCCACCACAGCGGTCCGGTCACTATTGGCAACGCAGGCGATTATGCTGAAAAGCTCCGCAATGCCCATGTCCTCGTCCATTTCTCTGAACGCTGCGCGCTCATTCGCGATGGCGCAAAGGCGGCTGCTGCGGCCGCAGGTCTGACGTTGGTTGAGGATGAAGGCCTGGTCGTCGAAAATGCCGGGCTGACCGAATGGCCCGTGCCAATGCTTGGCCGGTTTGACCCCGCTTTCTTGGACGTGCCGCAAGAAGTCATTCAGCTCACCGCACGTGTGAACCAGAAATATTTTGTCTGCCACGACAGTGCGGGCAAGCTTGCCAACGCTTTTGTCTGCACCGCGAATATCGAAGCGCATGATGGCGGCGCAGCGATTGTTGCGGGCAATGAAAAGGTGCTCGCCGCGCGCCTGTCCGATGCGAAATTCTTCTGGGAACAGGATTTGAAGGTCGCGCTGGACGATCAGGCGACGAAGCTTGCGCAGATCACGTTCCACGAAAAATTGGGTAGTGTCGCCGACAAGGTCGAGCGCGTTGCCAAGCTGGCGCGCTGGTTGGCTGAAGAAGGCATTGTCAAAGGCGGCAATGCTGATGACGCCGAACGTGCGGCGCGGCTGTGCAAGGCTGACCTTGTCACCGGCATGGTTGGCGAGTTCCCCGAATTGCAGGGCCTCATGGGTGGCTATTACGCCCGCGCACAAGGCGAAGCCGACGCTGTCGCCGACGCGGTCCGCGATCACTATAAGCCAGTCGGGCAGGGCGATGACGTCCCCACCGCGCCGGTCACGGTGGCGGTGAGCTTGGCGGATAAGCTGGATACGCTTGCACAATTCTTCGCCGCCGGCATGCCGCCCACGGGTTCGAAGGATCCGTTCGCATTACGCCGCGCTGCCATCGGCTTTTTATCACTGCTGCTTCAAAATGACCTGCGCTGTTCGCTCAAGGATATGCTCTTGGCAACTGGAGCGGCAACAAGCTTTGACAGCTTGGAAGAATTTTTGGTCGACCGCCTCAAAGTCCAACAGCGTGAAGCCGGTGTGCGGCACGATTTGATTGATGCGGTGTTTAGCCTTGGCGGTGAGGATGATCTTGTCCGGCTGCTCGCGCGGGTGAACGCATTGCAGGTATATATTATTACCGCCGAAGGCGCGAATTTGTTGGCCGCTTACAAGCGCGCGGCGAACATATTGAAGGCAGCGGACGGTGTTGATGCCGCTGCAGCCGCTCCGGCTGATTTGGTGGCTGAAGAGCATGCGCTCCTCACCGCGCTCGACACCGCTGCGCCCAATGCCGCAGCGGCGGTCGATGCCGAAGATTTCGAAGGCGCAATGGCAGCGCTTGCCAGCCTGCGCGCACCCATCGATGCATTCTTTGAAGGCGTGATGGTGAACGACGAAGACCCCGCTAAACGGGCGTTTCGTTTGGGATTGCTGGCGCGGTTCCGCGATGCGGTTCACCGGGTTGCGGATTTTGCGAAAATAGAAGGCTGACGGTTTCTCCCCGGGAATGCTGACAGACAATAAGGACTTAGCATGACCCAATATGTATTTCGTTTCGGTGGTGGTGTTTCGGACGGCGATGACACCGTTCGCGGCAACAAGAATATCCTTGGCGGCAAGGGTGCGAACCTTGACGGCATGGCGTCGATTGGATTGCCTGTCCCCCCCGGCTTTACGATCACGACCGAGATGTGCACGGCCTATTACGCCAATGGCCAAAGCTTCCCCGATAGCGTGCGCGCAGAGGTCGCGAACGGCCTTGCCCATATCGAACAGGTCACCGGTAAAGCCTTTGGCGATGCGGCCAATCCGTTGCTCGTGTCCGTCCGCTCGGGCGCGCGTGTGTCGATGCCGGGTATGATGGATACCGTTTTGAATCTGGGGCTTAACGACCAAACTGTAGAAGGTTTGGCAACATCGTCGGGCGACGCGCGCTTTGCGTGGGACAGCTATCGTCGCTTCATTCAGATGTATGCCGATGTGGTGTTGGAACTCGACCATGGCGCGTTTGAAGAGGCGCTTGAAATCGCCAAGGAAGACCAAGGCTATTATCTCGATACCGAGTTGTCTGCCGATGATCTGAAGGCGTTGGTCGCCGAGTATAAGCGGCTGGTTCAGGCCGAATGGGGCAAACCATTTCCGCAAGATGTGCATGACCAATTATGGGGCGCGGTTGGCGCTGTATTTGGTTCATGGGGATCCGATCGGGCAAAGGTCTATCGCCGTCTGAACAATATCCCCGGCGACTGGGGCACTGCGGTCAATGTGCAGGCGATGGTGTTCGGCAACATGGGCGAAACGTCCGCAACGGGCGTGGCCTTCACCCGCGATCCCGCGACCGGCGAGAATGCCTATTATGGCGAATATCTCATCAATGCGCAGGGCGAAGATGTTGTCGCGGGTATCCGTACCCCGCAATATCTGACCAAGACGGCACGCGAACGCGCGGGCGCTAAGCCCTTGTCGATGGAAGAAGCCATGCCCACGGTATACGCCGAACTGGCGCGCGTGTTCGACATCCTCGAAACGCATTATCGCGACATGCAGGATATCGAATTCACCGTTGAGCGTGAAAAATTGTGGATGCTGCAGACCCGCTCGGGCAAGCGCACCGCGAAGGCTGCGTTGAAAATCGCGGTCGATATGGCCGACGCGGGCCTCATCACCACGGACGAGGCTGTCCTGCGCGTGGACCCAATGGCGCTGGACCAATTGCTGCACCCGACGCTGGATCCCGATGCGGTGCGTGATGTGCTGACCTCTGGCCTGCCGGCTTCGCCCGGCGCAGCTTCGGGCAAAATCGTGTTTGATGCGGACACCGCCGACAAATGGAAAGAACGCGGAGAATCCGTCATTTTGGTGCGCGTTGAAACCAGCCCCGAAGACATTCACGGCATGCACGCCGCAACCGGCATTTTGACCGCACGTGGCGGCATGACCAGCCATGCGGCCGTTGTCGCACGCGGCATGGGCCGACCCTGCGTATCGGGCGCTGGTAGTCTTCAGATTGATGCTGCGGCCAAAACGCTGCGCATTGCCGGACGGACGTTGCATGAAGGCGATATCATCACGCTTGATG
>JBILBJ010000188.1:0-3799 GCA_044353705.1 Sphingorhabdus sp.
CTAGCCCTTCCAAGTTCTCACAATGTAAGGATGACAGCCGTATAGCGCCGAACTCTCTTATATGCAAGCCTCTTGCATAACCATCGGTCAGTACCCAACTGCGATAAGCGGATATTTGAGGAGCACTTATACATGTCGAAATTATCATTCCTAATTGGCGCGTCTTTTTTGGCAGCGGCCTGCCAGCCATCCGTAAGTGATGCAGCGCCCATCGATAATGCATCGCAACCGTTCGATGTCACGGTGATGGCAGACTTTGAAGAGCCTTGGGCAATGACGTTCGTTCCCGGCACGCCATATGCGCTAGTGACGGAGAAGAAGGGTAAGCTGAAGCTTTGGAAAAAGGACAGCGCAGCTGTCGACGTCACGGGCGTGGCCGCAGTCGCCTATGGCGGGCAAGGCGGACTTGGTGATGTCATTCTCCATCCCGACTTTGCGAATAACAAGTTCGTTTATATCAGCTTTGCCGAAGCAGGCGAAGGCGGGTTTGGCGCGGCTGTCGCGCGCGGCAAGCTCGATCTTTCAGGTAACGCGCCGACATTATCCGACGTTCAGGTGATCTGGCGTCAGGAACCAAAGGTTTCGGGCCAAGGCCACTTTGGACACCGTTTGGCATTTGGGCCTGATGGCATGCTGTACATCAGCAGCGGTGACCGCCAGAAATTCGATCCCGCCCAAGATCTCAACCAAAATCTCGGCAAAATCGTCCGTCTGACCGATGGCGGTATGGTGCCATCGGACAATCCCTTTTACGACCAAGGCCGCGTGAAATCGCAAATTTGGTCCTATGGCCACCGCAATCCGCTGGGCATCGCCTTTGATGCGCAGGGACATTTGTGGAACCAGGAAATGGGACCTGCAGGTGGCGACGAGCTAAACCTTGTCAGGAAAGCCGCCAATTATGGCTATCCCACCGTGTCCAACGGCAATCATTATGACGGCCGCGACATACCCGACCATTCTGCGGGCGATGGTTTTGAAGCGCCGAAGCTATCCTGGAACCCTGCGATTTCGCCCGGCGGCCTGATGATTTATTCGGGCAATATGTTCAAGGATTGGAAGGGCAGCGCATTTATCGGCGGCCTTGGCGCAAAAGCGTTGGTTCGCGTAAAATTGGATGGCGAGAACGCGACCAAAGCGGATCAGTGGAATATGGGCGCCCGCATTCGTGAAGTCGAACAGGGTCCAGACGGCGCCATCTGGCTGCTTGAGGACGAGCGTGCCGGATCACAGGGCCGTCTGTTGAAGCTAACCCCAAAGAAGTAAACCGTGCGGCGGCGCTTAAGGCGCCGCCGTTACTGTTCCTGTAAGGTCCGCAAGAAACGAGCGGACGCGCTTCGCATTCATACCCAGATCGCTTATCCCAACCCGACTAACCGATCGCATATCGACAACACTGCCCTCGCCGGTTTCAGAGGGGCGAACGCGCAGCACCACATCATCCTTAAACCGAAAGAACGCGCTGGTCTCGGTTGCCTCAAGGTGCCCTTCCTCAAGTAACGATATAGCAATGTCCCAACCGCGCGCTTTGGCAAGACGTTCCGCCTTGGCGATAACCACGGGAACCGGGTCATTACTGCGTACCGAGCGAATATCGCCATAAGCTTGTTGGTGCACCAGTGCCCAACGTTGCAGAGGCGTAAGGCCCCTCATATCTTTATCATCAGCGCCGGGAATATTGTCGAGGTTGTCGGCGCGCAAGGTCAAGGTCTGAAATGCCGGGGGGTCTGCCAAATCCGTTGAGACATCGTGGATCGCAGGCACGGTCAACGCCGATATCAAAAATGTTCCCACCCACCCAACATATGCAAGCGCAACCAGCATACCAATCCATCGACGCGCACGCGGTGGAGGGTTTATGGCCTTACGCACGCGCCAGCCATGCACTGCGCCGATCAATATCGCGACAAGGCCCAGCAAAAACGCCCCAGCCACGCCCTTTAATCCGGATGTATATTCCCAATAGCCCCAACCGGTTCCAACGGCAGATACAAGCCCCCATATGAGCGCGCCAACGCCAGCGGCTAGGACAATATAGCCCCAATAATCGACCGACTTACGAACTGGGTCACCCAGTTGCGCGGATGCCGGGGGCGTTTGCGCATTCATGGTCTCATGAGGAATGTCTTGCTCGTTCACCATATTCTCTCCTGCGCTGCATTTTTATAACCGGAGCAGGCTAAACCATGTTCCGGCTAAACGCAATTTGCCAAGATGATATGTTAACATCATCGATAATCGATTGGACAAATGTTGGCTGCAATGACAGTGGGCCCGCATATGTTTCGTCCAACATCCCTCTTGTCTGATTAATCATGCACGCAACGGCACTCTCGAACCTTGCCGATGACGTTGTAGACGCGTTGCTGGATGATGCATTTGGCCTCGACCGCCATCAACGCACCGCTTATCTGCTGCGTAAGGGCATGCACGCCATTGACCATTTGTCGATCGGTATCTTGGACGGCGACGAACTTGTGGGAAGCATCCAATGTTGGCCGATACGTGTCGGCGACGCTGCGTTAGTGTTGGTCGGCCCGGTCGCGGTCGCCAGTCGTCGTCAGAATGCCGGTATTGGGACACAGCTGATGCAGATGATGCTCGACGCCATGCAGCCGGACGATGCACCGATGGTGATGATTGGCGACCCTGAATATTATGGGCGATTTGGATTTTCCGCAGAACACACATCGGGTTGGACTTTGCCCGGCCCGTGGGAGCCACGCCGACTTTTGCTCCGCAACCCGGCGATGCTGGCCTTGCCTGAACATGGCGCACTTGGTCCAGCCGAGTAAGCTTTGACGACCGTCCGCTTTCGCCGTATCGCCAGTCCATGCCTTATGAAGCCCCTGATCTCGCGAAACTGAGCCTTTCGGACATTGCCGCACTTGTGGCAGCGCGAAAACTGCCGCCGGTCGAAAGCTGGACGCCCGGCGCGACGGGCGACAGCGAAATGCGTATCGCTGCCGATGGCAAATGGTATCATCAGGGCGGTGAGATCAAGCGTCCCGCAATGGTCCGGGCTTTTTCGAGCTTGTTATTATGTGACGCCGACGGAAAGCACTGGCTTGTCACACCACAACAAAAGCTGTCCATCGCGGTCGATGATGCGCCGTTCCTTGCGGTTGAGCTGCAAAGTGACGGCGGAGGCAAAGATCGAACCCTCGCGTTCCGGTTGAACAGCGACGATCTGGTATTTGCAGACGCTGACCACGCCATCGAGATGCGGAATGGCCTGCCCTATTTGCATGTGCGCGGCGGGCTATGGGCAAAGCTCGCACGGCCCGTCTACTACGAACTTGCCAACCTTGCGCTTGCCGAGGATCCCGAGGGCGTCAGCATCTGCAGCAAAGGTGCGCAATTTAGCTTGATGGCGCCTGCATGAGTTGGCGGCACCGCATATATCAGGCGCTCGACCCCGCGCTGGATATCGAGATTGAGGATGAGCGCTATTTGGGTGACACGGTGCAACACCGTGCCGCTGCGGTGCTTATCCCGATAACAGACCGCGCAGAACCGGGCGTTATTCTCACCCAGCGCCCGACATGGCTGCGCAGCCACGCAGGCCAAGTCGCCTTTCCCGGCGGCAAGGTGGACGATACCGACGAAAATTCAATCTTTGCCGCATTGCGTGAGGCGGAAGAGGAACTGAACATACCACCAGCCCGTGTCGAGGTGATCGGCGTGGCCGACACCTATTATTCAGGCAGCGGGTACAGCATTGCCCCTGTTGTTGGCATCATTCCGCCCGACCTTGAGCTTCAGCCCAATCCGCAAGAGGTTGAAGAATGGTTTGAAG
>JBILBJ010000031.1:0-12561 GCA_044353705.1 Sphingorhabdus sp.
AAGGTGACAAAGGCCATCCTCGATGCCGCCACTAACCTGAAGGTGATTGGCCGTGCGGGTATCGGCGTCGACAATGTGGACATCCCGAACGCCTCGGCAAAGGGCGTTGTCGTCATGAACACGCCGTTTGGCAATTCGATCACCACCGCCGAACATGCGATTGCATTGATGTTTGCCCTGGCGCGCCAATTGCCGGAAGCAAATGCGCAGACGCAAGCGGGCCTCTGGCCGAAAAACGGTTTCATGGGCATTGAAGTCACCGGCAAGACGCTGGGACTGATCGGCGCAGGGAATATCGGCTCCATCGTCGCAAGCCGCGCGCTTGGCCTGCGTATGAAGGTTGTCGCCTTTGACCCGTTCCTGACGGCGGAACGCGCCATTGAAATGGGCGTGGAAAAGGCGGACTTGGACACGCTGCTGGCCAAGGCTGATTTCATCACCTTGCACACGCCGCTGACCGATCAGACCCGCAATATCCTGTCCAAAGAAAATTTGGCGAAAACCAAAAAGGGTGTGCGCATTATCAACTGCGCGCGCGGTGGCCTGGTCGATGAAGCCGCGTTGAAGGAAGCGTTGGACAGCGGCCAAGTCGGCGGCGCTGCGCTGGACGTTTTCGTAACCGAGCCTGCCAAGGAATCACCGCTATTTGGCACACCAAACTTCATCTGCACCCCGCATTTGGGTGCGTCGACCAACGAAGCACAGGTCAATGTTGCGCTTCAAGTTGCGGAACAGATGGCGGATTATCTCGTTAATGGCGGCGTGACCAATGCGCTCAACATGCCCAGCCTGTCTGCCGAAGAAGCGCCCAAGTTAAAGCCATATATGACCTTGGCGCAAAAGCTGGGTTCGCTGGTTGGCCAGCTTGCGCACGATAATCTGGATAACATTGCGATTGAGGTTGAGGGTGCTGCTGCCGAATTGAATATCAAGCCTATTACCGCCGCTGTGCTTTCCGGTTTCATGCGGCGTTTTTCGGATGCAGTGAACATGGTCAACGCACCGTTTTTGGCGAAAGAGCGCGGGTTTGATATCCGTGAAGTCCGGCATGACAAGGCGGGTGCCTATCACACATTGGTGCGCGTCACCGTTAACACGGCGCAAGGGCCACGTTCGGTTGCAGGCACATTGTTTGCCAATAGCGAAGCGCGGCTTGTCGAGATTTTCGGCATCAGCCTTGAGGCAGAGCTCGAAGGCAGCATGCTGTATATCGTCAATGAAGATGCACCCGGTTTCATTGGCCGTGTCGGTACGACATTGGGCGAAGCTGGCTTGAACATCGGCACCTTCCATTTGGGTCGCCGCAGTGCAGGCGGCGAGGCGGTTCTGCTGCTGTCGATGGATGCCGCGATTCCAGAGGCTGTTCTTAAGCAGTTGGCGTCGCTTCCGGGCGTAAAGACCGTAAAGGCGCTTAAGTTTTAAGCGGGGCTTCCCCGCAAGAACTTTTCGCGTAAAGAACGCGCATGAAGATTCCGCCTGACTTGCTGCCTGAAGGCTTCCGTGACCGACTTCCTCCCCAAGCGGAGGTTGCGGCGCGGGTGTCGCGTGCCATGATCGATGTGCTGACACGCTATGGCTATGCCAGAGTAGCGCCAGCCATCGCCGAATTTGAAAGCGCGCTTGCCGAACGCAGTGGCGGCGCGGCGCGTAATCAGCATTTGCGTTTTACCGACCCTGTTTCCGGGCACACGCTGGCATTACGTGGCGATATAACCGTTCAGGTCGGGCGCATTGCGACAACACGGATGCAGGAATCGCCTCGGCCGCTGCGCTTGTGCTACCATGGTCAGGTTCTGCGCCTGAAGGCCAAGCAGCTGCGCCCCGAGCGTGAATTGACACAGCTTGGCGCGGAATTGATCGGCAATGACAGCGTCGCTGCGGCGTGCGAAATTGTCGGCGTCGCCATTGATGCGCTGGAGGCAGCGGGGGTCAAAGACATCACCATCGATTTTACGCTCCCTGACTTGGTCGAAAGGCTTGCTGAAAAAGCGCTGCCTTTGGCTCCCGATAAAATCGATGCCGTCCGTTCCGAACTTGATATGAAGGATGCTGGCGGCCTTAGCGTGTTGGGTGCGGATGCCTATCTGCCGTTGCTTGCGGCTACCGGTCCTTTTGCTGCGGCGGTTGAAAAATTGCGGGCGATTGACGCTGGCGGTGCACTTGCATCGCGAATCGAAGCGCTGGAAAGCATTGCCGCAACGGTCGCTGGTCGCGCCAATGTGACGCTTGATCCGACCGAACGGCATGGCTTTGAATATCAAAGCTGGTTCGGCTTCACGATCTTCGCCAAAGGCTACAGCGCGGCGCTCGGTCGTGGTGGTACTTATTATATCGACCGCGCCGATGGTCCAGCCGAAGCCGCAACTGGTTTCTCGCTGTATCCAGACCCGTTGATTGACTTGGCCGAAGAAAGCACCGCGCAGCGTCTTTTCCTGCCGCTCGGCACCGATGCTGCCACCGGCGCGAAATTGCGTAGCGACGGTTGGGTTACCGTTGCTGCGTTGGACGAGAATGACGCCGCCGCCGTGCTAGGCTGCACCCATAAATGGATCAACGGGCAGGCCGTTATAGTCTGAAATCGTCCAGCACGATGCTTTAGGGTGGACGCAGCGCCATCATAATCATAACGGAGCACATGGCGAATCCCTTCGCAGGAAAAAGCTCCTGCGCAGAAAAAGGCCCCAGAGCTATCTGGCTTTGACAGGGAATATCTGATGGCAAATGTAACCGTAATTGGCGCTCAATGGGGCGACGAGGGAAAAGGTAAGATTGTCGACTGGTTGGCGGAACGCGCCGATGCAGTGGTCCGGTTTCAGGGCGGACATAATGCGGGCCACACATTGGTGGTCGGCGAAAATATATATAAATTGTCGCTGCTGCCGTCGGGTATCGTAACGGGCACGTTGTCGATCATCGGCAATGGCGTTGTTCTGGACCCATGGGCGTTGCGCGACGAAATGACGAAACTGCGTGGGCAGGGCGTTTCGATTACAACAGAGAATTTCGCGCTTGCCGACAATTGCGCGCTGATTTTGCCCATCCATCGTGATTTGGATGGCTTGCGTGAAGCCGCCGCCGGTTCGGGCAAGATCGGCACGACGGGTCGCGGCATTGGCCCCGCTTATGAAGATAAGGTTGGTCGCCGTGCCATTCGCGTGTGCGACCTTGCGCATTTGGATGCGCTTGATGCACAATTGGATCGTCTGTGCGCGCACCATGATGCGCTGCGTGCCGGTTTTGGCGAACCGCCGGTAGACCGTGCCCGCCTGATTGCTGACCTGAAGGAAATCGCGCCATTCGTTCTCGAATATGCGCAGCCAGTGTGGAAGCGGTTGAACCAAGTACGCAAGGCAGGCGCCCGGATATTGTTCGAAGGCGCGCAGGGCGTTTTGCTGGATGTCGACCATGGTACCTATCCATTTGTGACATCATCAAACACGGTTTCGGGCACTGCCGCCGCTGGCTCTGGTCTTGGACCAAGTGCGGCCGGTTTTGTCCTTGGTATCGTGAAGGCATATACCACGCGGGTTGGTTCAGGGCCTTTCCCCACCGAGTTGGAAGATGAAACGGGCCAGCGGCTGGGCGAACGGGGTCATGAATTTGGAACCGTAACGGGCAGAAAGCGTCGTTGCGGTTGGTTTGATGCCGTAATCGTGCGTCAAAGCTGTGCGGTGTCGGGTGTCACGGGCATTGCGCTGACGAAGCTTGATGTCTTGGACGGTTTCGACACGATCAAAATCTGCACGGGCTACCGCCTGAACGGCAAGGTATATGATTATCTGCCCGCGCACGCCGCAGAACAGGCCGCAGTTGAGCCGATTTACGAAGAAATGCCCGGTTGGCAAGAAACGACTGCCGGCGCGCGCAGCTGGGCCGACCTTCCTGCACAGGCGATAAAATATATCACCCGTGTTCAGGAATTGATCGAAACGCCCGTTGCCTTGGTATCGACGTCTCCGCAGCGCGAAGACACGATCTTGGTGCGCGACCCGTTTGCGGATTAACCGCTTTTCAGTTCTGCGTTCAGCCGCAAGCTAGCGCGCCAGAAGAAGAAGGCGGGGATTAGCCCAAGCCAGGCTGCACCATACAGCACCCAACGGACGCTATCGTCGCCGGCCATGGGTTGCAGCCAATCGGATAGCACGCCGAACAACAATGGGCCCAATCCAAGCCCGATGAGATTTTGTCCAAAGACGACAAGCGATGCGGCAATGGCGCGCGCCTCTGGCCGCACAAGGCCTTGGACGCATCCATAAGCAGGGCCGTAATAAGCCGAATTCAATATGGTCGGCAGAATGAGCAGGGCGACAGCAATCCGCCAATCTTCGGCCCAATAACCGGCAAATAAAATCGGTGCGGCTATTGCCATGCCGATGGCGGGCAGGGTCAAGATATGCCGCTTGTCACGCTTGCCAAAAACATCGGCCATTTTCCCGCCAAGCCATGTGCCGATGATGCCGGAGATGCCAAGCGCGACCGCCATAGCGAGCCCCGCCTCGGTCGTTGATAGGCCGTGGGACCGGATGAAGAAGCTGATCGTCCACAGGCCTTTGCCGTAGCTGAGGAAAGCGGTGAATGATGCGGCGATAAAGACGTACAAATAGGCCTTGGACGCAAAGACTTCGCGCACAGCATCTTTAATCGACAGCTTTGGCTTCACGGGGGTGTCTGCGGTGTTGAAATGCGCGCTATCGGCACAGCGCCGTGGATCGCGAATGAGCAATGGCAACACAAACGCCAGCAATATCCCCGGCATACCAACCAGCATCAGCGCCATGCGCCAGCCATATTGGTCGTTGACGACCCCGCCAATGATGAGGCCAAGCAATCCACCAATTGGGATACCCAAGCCAAAAAAGGCAATGGCCGACGATCGTTTTTCGGGTGGCACGCTGTCTGCGATCAGCGAGTGCGCAGCGGGCGTGCAGCCAGCTTCGCCGACGCCTACGCCAATGCGCGCAAGAGCGAGTTGAACGAAGTTTTGCGCAACACCGCATAATGCGGTCATAGCCGACCACACCGCGAGGCAAACAGAGATGAGCCAAACCCGGTTGGTCTTTGCATTATCCGCATAGCGGGCGATTGGTATGCCGAGCACGGCATAAAAAACTGCGAAAGCAGGGCCAGCGAGCAAACCGAGCTGCGTATCGCTCAGCCCAAGCTCGCCCTTGATAGGTTCGGCCAGAATATTGATAATCTGGCGATCCAAAAAGTTCAGAATGTACACCAGCAGAAGCGCGAACAGCATTATCTTGGGGTTGGTGATCGCCAATCCACCGCTGCGCACAGCCGCTCGATCGTTCATTCCGTTTCTCCTTCTCCAATGCGCAGTTATTCCACTATTTTTGGGATTGTAAAGCGTCCTTGAAACAATGCGTTCGACAATCGTTTCTCCCAGCGTCGGAAAGGGTATGGAAAATCGGACAGTCTGAAAAATGCGTGATTGACTGTTGGCGGCACAGGGTCATTGGAGGACCATATGACCACGCGCGAAACCACGGCTTTCTTGGCCCTCGACGATCTTGATCTCACATTATCGTTGAGTGACCGGTTCATGGTAATGGCTTATGGGGCCATCCAATGGCCCTGGTTGCTGCGCAGCCTTGATGGTGGCCGAAAGAAGGATAAGGCGAAACTGCTCGCTTATCTCGATTTGCCGCAGGATGCGTTGCCCAATTTGGGCAGCTGGAAAGCAGATACGCATTTTTTGTGGCACATCGTTTCGGCGATTGAAGAAATGCGCCCGCAACAGGTGGTTGAGCTGGGCTGCGGTGCATCCACTTTTGTTGCGGCGCGGGCACTGCAGCTATTTGGTGGCGGAAAAATCGTCAGCTTTGACCAACACGGGGATTTTGCGTCGACGACGCAAGATTGGATCCGTGAGAACGATATGGATGTCGACATCCGCCATGCGCCATTAGGACCGCCACCTGCTGGCCGGCCGGGCCATTGGTATCAACTGAGCGATGTGCCGGCTGAAATCGATCTACTGATCGTCGACGGGCCACCATGGGCCCTTCACCCGCATGTGCGCGGCGCCGCGGCGAGCCTATTTCCGCATTTGCGGCCCGGCGGCCGCGTGCTGCTGGATGATGCTGCGCGTCCCGGCGAGCGTGTGGTCGCCCGCCGGTGGCGCAAAGAGCATCGCAATATGGACTTCAAACTCGACAGCCAAGGCGCCAAAGGCACCTTGCTGGGGCACAAACACCCCGCTTAAAGCTTCGTTTTTCGTTCGTCAGTTACCATGTCGCTGGCAAGGTCCAGCCCGGCTTTGCCATGCGATGCCGTGTGCGCAGGCGCATGCAATGGCTCGACAAACTCGGGCTCTTCCACCTCAAGCATGCCTTCCCATTTGGTGATGACAGACGTTGCCACGGCGTTGCCCACGACGTTGGTCGCGGTCCGGCCCATGTCGAGGAACTGGTCAATTGCGAGGATCAGCGCAACACCTTCCACAGGTAAGTCAAACATGGCCAGCGTACCGGTAATCACCACCAAAGATGCGCGGGGCACGGCGGCTACGCCCTTTGACGAAATCATCAGTGTCAGCAGGATCAGGATCTGCGTTCCGATGGACAAATCAATTCCATAAGCTTGCGCGATGAAGATGGTGGCGAAGCTCATATACATCATCGAACCATCAAGGTTGAAGCTGTAGCCCAATGGCAGCATGAAACCCGAGATCCGGCGCGGGACGCCGAAACGATCAAGCTGTTCAAACAATTTCGGCAACGCCGCTTCGCTAGACGCGGTCGAAAAAGCGATGAGCATCGGTTCGCGGATGTAACGAATGAGCGTCCAAATGCGTCGGCCCAAGAAGATCGCTCCAATCGACAGCAGGATCGTCCACAACAATGCGAGCGACAGATAGAACTCACCCACGAGTTCAAGATAGGTCAGTAAAATCGCTAGGCCGCTCTTGGAAACCACGGCGGCAAGCGCGCCAAACACCGCAACAGGCGCATAACGCATCACATAATGTGTGATTTGCAGCATCATTTCGGCAAGGGCTTCCGCACCCCGAACGAGCGGCGCACCTTTTTCGCCCACAGCGGACAATGCGATACCAGCGAACAATGCGAACACCAAAATCTGCAAAATATTGTTCGTTGCCATCGCTTCGAACGCATTTTTGGGAAAAATCGACAGGATGAAATCCCAGAAGTCGAGCTTCTTGACCTCGCCAATCGTGGCTGCGGCATTGGTGATACTATCTACCGGCGCGCCAATACCGGGCTGAAGCAGGTTGACCATCAACAGACCAAGGCCAATCGAGATGAAGCTGGCAACGATGAACCAAGAGATGGCGCGGAAACCGATTCTGCCCAGCGCACTACTGTCACCCATGTGCGCAATGCCGACGACGATGGTCGACAGGATCAGCGGCGCGACCAAAAGCTTGATGAGATTAAGGAAAATATCCGAAAGCAGTTTGAACGTCTTTGTGAGATATTCGAACTGCGTGCTGTCCTGCGCGAAACTGACATGGACTGCGTAACCCACGGCCACGCCGAGGATCATCCCCACCAAAATCCACAATGTAAGTCGTTTATCCACGCAGAACCTCTCCTATTTTCAACTTTTGGCGACGCTACACAGGAGTAAGGGCTGTCGCAACAAGTTACAAACGTGACTTGTTTAAGCATGCGAACGGCGTCATAAGCCTTGTAATAAAATTACAACGTATTTTGTCGTTAAACATGGCACTTAACCCAATGCTTGCGGGCTCAGGAGATGATTTCATGGCGGCCGCCAAAATTGCTAAAACTACCGGAAAACTTGACAAAAGCCTGCTGAAGGCAATGATTTCGGCGTTCGCTGAAACCGCGCTGCCCGGCGAAAATGAGGGCTTTAATGCCAAGGCAACGGAAGAGGCCGCCCGCTTTATCATTCAAACCGGTCTTCATCGCAAAGCTGGCACTGCCGCCATCGCGCTCGATAGCTTCACCGATGCGCACGGCCGTTTGATGATGCGGATCGCGTTGAATAACGACGACATGCCATTTTTGGTGGATTCGGTGTCTGCCGCCGTTGCCGCAAGTGGTATATCGGTTAAACGCATCATTCACCCCGTGTTGAGTGTCGTCCGCGATGATGCCCTGACGCTTACCGATATCAGCCGGAAGCGTGTGGATGGTCAGGCACGGGAATCATTTATCTATCTTGAGACAGAGCGGGTCGACGCGCGGGAACGCCGGCAGCTTGAAGCGCGCCTCAATGCCGTTCTGGCCGATGTGCGTGGCGCGGTCACCGACTGGCGCGATATGCTCGCGGCGTTGTCGGTTGACGCTGATAGCCTGCCGGAAAGTGAGGGCGCTGCGCTCCTTCGCTGGTTCTCCAAAAATAATATGACGGTTCTGGCGCACGAACGGATCAGTCGCGATGGCAAGCGATCCGACCGCCTTGGTCTATCGCGCGTGACCGATGCACCGGTTCTTGCAGAAGACAGCGTTGGCCTTGCGATCAAATGGTTTGAAGACGGCGGCGTCGCGCCATTGGTGCTCAAGTCCAACCGGGTGTCGACGGTGCACCGTAATGTCCAACTGGATCTGATCGTCATCCCAGTCACAAACGGCAACCGCATTACGGGCGTAGCGGTCACTGCAGGGCTTTGGACGAGCGCAGCGCTCGCAACTACCCCAGAGGCAATACCTGTGCTGAGAACGCATCTGGCGGCGCTTATGGACCGGTTTGGCTTTGACCCTTCGGGGCATGCGGGCAAGGCGATGGCACATGCGCTGACAGCGCTGCCACACGATCTTTTGGTTGCGCTAAAATTGGATGATTTGGAGCGAGTCACACTGACCGCAATGTCGCTCACGGATCGTCCACGTCCAAAGCTGATTGCGCTGCGGTCGCCGCTTGGCCGTCATCTCTATATCTTCGTCTGGTTGCCGCGCGACGATGTCTCGACAGGCATCCGCAAGCAGATCCAGAATATGCTCATTGATGCCACGGGCGGTAGCTTGCTCGGCTGGACAATTGGTCTGGAGGATGGCGGCGTCGCCTTGCTGCGCTACACCCTCGACCTGCCAGATCGCGACCAAAAGGTCGACGAGGCCGCGCTTGATGACAAAGTCGAGCTCATGGTCCGCGGATGGGAGCCAGCGGTGGAAGCCGCGCTCGCGTCGCTGACCGACGACAAGCGCGCGGCCGCAATGCTCGTACGTTATGGCGCTGGTTTCCCAGCCAATTATCGCAGCACCTATTCGACCGAAGAAGCCGCGCGTGACATGGTCGGCCTGCTCAATATGGAGCGCGACCATAGTAAAGTTACCCGATTGTTCATGGGCGGCGATAATCTTCGGCTTAAAATTTATAGCGGTGGCGGCGCGCTTCCGCTCAGCGATGTTGTTCCGGCGCTTGAGAATTTCGGTTTCGACGTATTGGAAGAATTGCCGACAGCATTGGGCGACGGCAATTATATCCATGATTTCCGCCTATCGCTGCGCGGCGGCGATGTGGCAGCGGTGATGAAACGACCGAACATTATCGAAGGCGCGCTGAGCCAGGTTTTGGACGGCAGCTTTGAAAATGATGTGTTTAACCAACTGGTGACGGTCGGCGGTCTTGATCCGCAATCGGTCATCTGGCTGCGGGCATGGTATCGCTATTTGCGGCAAACAGGCGTGACCTACGGCATGCCGACTGTGGTGTCGGCACTGGCCAAAAACGCCAATATCACGCGTTCGATCATTGCCCTGTTCGACGTCCGGCATAACCCGGCGCATTCCGGTGACCGCGAAAAAGAGATCAGCAAATATGTGAAGTCGATCAACGCGGACTTGGCAGCAGTATCGGCCATCGACGAAGACCGCATATTGCGCCGCTTCTTGGCGATCGTTTTGGCGACGGTCCGCACCAACGCCTTTTCGGCGGCTGCGGCAGAAGCGCTGGCGTTTAAGCTTGATTGCGCGAAAGTCCCGGGGCTGCCTGCGCCGCTGCCATGGCGCGAAGTGTTCGTCTATTCGCCGCGTGTCGAAGGCATTCACTTGCGCGCTGGCCCCGTGGCGCGTGGCGGTCTGCGCTGGTCAGACCGGCGTGACGATTTCCGCACGGAAGTTCTTGGTTTAATGAAGGCGCAGCGCGTTAAAAACGCCGTGATCGTGCCGACCGGCGCCAAGGGTGGCTTTTACCCCAAGCGGCTGCCGGACATGCGCGTCGACCGCGATGCCTGGTTTGCGGAAGGCACCGAAGCCTATAAGATATTCATCCGCACCTTGCTGTCGATAACCGACAACATCGTCAACGACCGCATCGTGCATCCCGACAATGTCGTCATTCATGACGGGGATGATCCCTATTTCGTTGTTGCCGCTGACAAGGGCACGGCGACATTTTCCGACACCGCAAATGCCATCGCACTGGAACGCAATTTCTGGTTGGGCGATGCTTTCGCCAGCGGCGGCTCGGTTGGATATGACCATAAGGCAATGGGTATCACCGCCAAGGGGGGCTGGCTCTCGGTCCAGCGCCATTTTGCCGAAATGGGTATCGACGTGCAAAAGGAACCGGTCACGGTTGCGGGCGTCGGTGACATGTCCGGCGACGTTTTTGGTAACGGCATGTTGCTTTCGAAAACACTGAAAGTGGTCGCCGCATTCGACCACCGCCATATCTTTTTTGATCCCGATCCCGACCCAGCGGTCAGCTGGAAAGAACGTCAGCGTTTGTTCAATCTGCCGCGTTCAAGCTGGCTCGATTATGACAGTAAGCTGATTTCCAAGGGGGGCGGCGTATTTTCTCGCACCGAAAAATCGATAAAAATTTCGCCTGAAATCAGGGCATTATTGGGCATTGATGCGAAAGAGATTGAACCATCTGCATTGATGACCGCTATATTGAAGGCGCCTGTGCAGCTGATGTGGTTTGGCGGGATTGGAACCTACATTAAGGACCGAAGCGAAGGCCATTTGGATGTCGGTGATCCGGGCAATGATGCGATCCGCGTCAATGGTGCAGACGTTCAAGCCAAGGTCATCGGCGAAGGGGCCAACCTTGGCGTCACGCAGGCAGGGCGTATTGGCTACGCATTGCGCGGTGGCCGGATCAATACCGACTTCATCGACAACAGCGCCGGCGTGGACTGTTCGGATAATGAGGTGAACATCAAAATCGCGCTGAATGCGCAAATGCGTGCCGGCAAGTTGAAGGAACCTGCGCGCAACGTTCTGCTCGCCGATATGACCGATGCCGTTGCGCATTTGGTGCTTGAGGATAACCGCCTGCAAACGCTCGCGCTTTCCATTGCTGAAACCGGCGGTGCGGGGGATTTGCCCGCCTATGTCCGGCTCATTGAAATCTTCGAAGGCTCTGGCAAGCTTGACCGCGCGGTTGAGGGGCTTGCCCCGAACGAAGAACTGTTCCGGCGCGCCAGTGAAGGGCGCGGTCTGACACGGCCTGAATTGGCCGTGCTGCTTTCGACGGCAAAGCTGGCCGCGCAGGACGGCGTTGAGAATGCGCCATTGGCACAAGACGCCTCAATGGACAGCGAACTGCTGGCTGCGTTTCCAGAGGCGATGGTCAAGGCGCACAAAAGCGCGATCCTGTCGCACCGTTTGCGCAAGGAAATCATCGCGACCAAATTGGCAAACCGCATGATCAACCGGCTCGGCATGCTGCACCCGTTTGAGCTGGCTGAGGAAGAAGGCTGCGGCCTTGGTGATGTTGCGGCGGCCTTCGCCATTGCCGAACGCATTTATGATTTGCCAGCGCTGTGGCAGGCCATCGATACGACACCGATGCCGGAGGCAACGCGGTTGATGCTATTCAACCAAGCGGCCGTTGAAATACGTGCGCAGATGGCGGACATCATTCGCAACGCGCATGAAGGCCGCGATGTCAGCGCTGCCACCGCAGTATATGCCCCCGTTGTGGAGAAATTGTCTGCCGCGCTGGACGGGTTGTTGCCCAACGACGTCCGGCTTCAGACGGAACGTTTTGGCGCACGGCTTACGGAAAATGGCGCGCCACGCAAAATTGCCGATCGGCTGGTTGAATTGGCGCAGTTGGATGGTGCTATTGGTCTAGCAGCGTTGTCGTCGACCCAAAAGGGTGATGTGACCGCGCTTACGCGTGCGTTTACCGCTTTAGGCGATGCGCTTGGCCTCAGCTGGGCGCAAGGGGCGGCGATGCAGATTGATCCGCACGACCCGTGGGAACGACTGCTGGTTGCAGGGCTCGCACGCGATTTCCAAACGATGCGTTTGGATTTCCTACGGCGCCGTGCCGCCAAGAAGCCACTCGAGGATGCACAGGACTGGCTGCATGCCAACACAGTCCGTGTGCGTGCATTCAAGGCGATGGTCGACCGTGCCCGCATGGCAGGCATACCAACGCCCGCGATGCTGGCACAGGTTGCAGGTCAGGCACGGGTGCTATTGGGGCGTTAAGCCCCTAGCTCTTCGTTGGTGTCAACCCGGCGGGGTTCCCTTTGGTTGAGGGGTTCGAAGCATTTTGCTTTTTGGGGCCCTCAGCCTTTGGTTTGCGGACTTCGCGGTTCGATTTCTTTTGGCTCTTTGCCATGATGTTTTCCTTTCGGGGGTGGAGGGGACAACGTGC
>JBILBJ010000189.1:0-3781 GCA_044353705.1 Sphingorhabdus sp.
TTCCCGCAAATCCTTGAATCCGCGCTGTCTGCCGGGCCCGTCGCGGCTTTCCAGTTTCGCGTCAAAGATTTGGACCAGCATGAAGCGGCTGCCTTAGCCGAACCGCTACAAGCCATATGCGCCGCGCAAGATGTGGCGTTCATCGTGAATGACAGCGTCGCGCTTGCCAAACGGCTGAAAGCCGACGGCGTGCATCTGGGGCAGGGCGATGGCGACGTTCGTGAAGCGCGCGAGACGCTTGGCCCTGACGCCCAGATTGGCGTTACCTGCCACAATAGCCGGCATCTGGCGATGGAGGCGGCAGAGGCTGGCGCGGATTATGTTGCCTTTGGCGCGTTCTTCCCGACGACCACCAAAAAGGTCGATCATGTCGCCGAACTCGACACCGTCCAGAAATGGTCGTTTATCACCGAGGTCCCGTGCGTGGCCATTGGCGGTATCACGCCTGACAATGCGAAACCGTTGATTGATGCGGGCGCGGATTTCCTCGCCGTTAGCGGTGCTGTGTGGAACCATCCGCAAGGGCCTGCCGAAGCGGTAAAGGCGTTCAACGCACTGCTTGCCTAATTGCGCTGTCGTCGTTAAAGGCCGCGTCCAACGGCACGTATTTGCGTGCCTGCTCTTTCCATCTGTTAAGCGAGTGCTCTAATGAAAATCAACGCGGTTGAAATCAAGCCGGGTAATATTCTGGAATATGAAAACGGTCTGTGGCGCGTGGTGAAAACCGCGCACACCCAGCCGGGTAAGGGCGGCGCTTACATGCAGGTTGAACTTAAAAACCTGCGCGATGGTCGTAAGAACAACATCCGTTTCCGTTCGGCCGAAAGCGTCGAAAAGGTCCGTCTTGACCAGAAGGATTTCCAGTTTTTGTATGCCGAGGGCGACAATCTGGTGTTCATGGACAAGGAAACCTATGATCAGGTAACGCTGCCAACGGACTTGTTGGGTGACGCTGCGGCGTTCCTTCAGGACGGCATGGACGTTGTCATGGAAATGTATGACGACGAAGCTTTGTCGGTTGCATTGCCAGACCAGATCGAAGCGACAATTGTTGAGGCTGATGCCGTTGTTAAGGGACAGACAGCGTCGTCAAGCTACAAGCCAGCGATCTTGGATAATGGCGTGCGCGTTATGGTGCCGCCATTTATCAGTGCGGGTACACGCATTGTCGTCGACGTTTACGAACGGGAATATGTCCGGAAGGCCGACTAATGCCAGCGCTTACCGGTCTGTTGACCATTATGGAAAAAGCTGCCCGTAAAGCGGGTGGCAAATTGCGCCGTGACTTTGGCGAGATCGAACATCTGCAGGTTTCGCAAAAGGGACCGGCAGACTTCGTTTCGAAAGCTGATGAGCGCGCAGAAGATACCATCTTCCGTGAACTGGAAATCGCGCGTCCCGACTGGGGCTTCTTGATGGAAGAAGGTGGCGAAATCGCAGGGGTAGAGGGCAAACCTCGCTTCATCGTCGACCCGCTCGATGGCACCAGCAACTTTTTGCACGGTATTCCGCATTTTGCGATTTCGATCGCGGTGCAGGATCCAAAGCCCGATGGTTCGGGCTGGGGCGATATATTTGCTGGCTTGGTCTATAATCCGATCACCGACGAAAGTTTTTGGGCGGAGCGCGGGAAGGGCGCCTGGCTTGGTAACCGTCGCCTTCGCGTGTCGGCGCGCCGCCAGTTGAATGAAGCGCTTATCTCCACGGGCACACCGTATAAGGGGCATGGTGACTTTGACGAATGGGGCAAGATTTTTGCCGCAATCGGTCCATCGGTTGCCGGAATTCGCCGTTTTGGTGCGGCCAGCCTTGATCTCGCATGGCTTGCCGCAGGTCGCTATGACGGCTTTTGGGAAAGCGGCTTATCGCCTTGGGATACGGCTGCGGGATGCCTGCTGGTGCGTGAAGCAGGCGGCTTTGTAACCGACTATCGCGGACGTAGCCCGCATATCGCAGACGTGCAGGTTTTGGCGGCAAATGACATCTTGCATAGTAAGCTGCACAAGCTGCTTGTTGGGGCGATAAAATAAAGCACTAAGAAGGCTGAAAAAATGCCGAGTCTTGGCCTTGCGGGGCGAGATTCTTATGCCTAAAAGCGCCGCAACTTACGGGGTCCTGAAGCGAGTCTGATATGACTGATTTGTCGCAATATTTGCCCATTCTGCTTTTTCTGGTGGTCGCGCTCGCGCTGTCATCAGCGTTTGTGTTTTTGCCGATGGGCGTATCGCGCCTGACGGGCACACATAAACCGACCGAGGCAAAGCTTACCGAATATGAATGTGGTTTCCCCGCATTTGAAGATTCGCGCAGCCAGTTTGATGTCCGCTTTTACCTTGTCGCGATCTTGTTCATTATTTTCGACCTTGAAGCCGCATTTTTGTTTCCTTGGGCTGTTAGCTTGGGTGAAACGGGATGGATTGGTTGGGGCACCATGATGCTGTTCCTGTTCGAACTGGTCATTGGCTTCATTTATGCATGGAAAGTGGGAGCACTCGAATGGGAGTAATCACGCCCGCACTGACGGACGCGCAGGCGCCCGATGCAGCGTTCTTCAAGGATATTGAGAGCGAAGTGAACGACAAAGGCTTTGTCGTTTCCTCGACCGAAGACTTGTTCAATTGGGCGCGTACCGGTTCTTTGTGGCCAATGACTTTTGGTCTGGCCTGCTGCGCGGTCGAGATGATCCACGGCTATATGCCGCGTTATGACTTTGAACGTTTCGGGATCGCGCCGCGCGCGTCACCGCGCCAATCAGACGTTATGATTGTGGCTGGCACCTTGTGCAACAAAATGGCCCCGGCCTTGCGCAAGGTTTACGACCAGATGTCGGAACCGAAATATGTCATTTCCATGGGCAGCTGCGCTAATGGTGGTGGCTATTATCATTATAGCTATAGCGTTGTGCGTGGGTGCGACCGTGTGGTTCCTGTGGACATTTATGTACCAGGCTGCCCGCCAACAGCGGAGGCATTGTTGTACGGAATTATGCAGCTTCAACGCAAAATCAGACGCGTAGGGACAATCGAACGGTGAGCCATTCCGCGCCCCTTATTCACACGCCTGATGGCACGATTGCAGCCATCACCAAAGCGCTCGGCGCCAATTTGGTATCCATTGAGGAAGCCAATGGCGAAGTCGCGGTGCATATCCACCGGGACTCGCTCGTCGAATGCATGATCCAGTTGCGTGACGAATGCGCGTATCAGCAATTGATGGAGATTGCCGGCGTTGACTGGCCTGATCGTGATCCACGGTTTGAAGTTGTCTATTGCTTGCTCAGCCTGACCAAGAACCATCGTATTCGCGTGCATTTGGCGACAAATGAAGATCATGCTGTGCCTTCGGTGACGGGTATTTGGCCTGTTGCTGGATGGTTGGAGCGCGAAGTGTTCGACATGTATGGCGTGCTGTTTTCGGGCAATTCCGATCTGCGCCGTATTTTGACCGATTATGGTTTTTCAGGGCATCCACAGCGTAAGGATTTCCCGCTGTCCGGCTATGTTGAGCTGCGTTATTCTGAAGAAGAAAAGCGCGTGAAATATGAGCCGGTCCAACTGGCACAAGATTTCCGTAACTTCGACTTCCTCTCGCCATGGGAAGGTGCAGATTATGTTCTGCCCGGCGACGAGAAAACCGGCGAGGCCCCCGCCGCGCCAACGGGCGCAGACAAAATAGCGAGCAAGGAAGCGGTTAAGCGGACAGCGCGTAAGCCAAAGGCGACGGGAGACAAAGCATGAGCATGCAGCAAGATCTCGCCCCGACAACTGGCGATGAAGTCATC
>JBILBJ010000190.1:0-3780 GCA_044353705.1 Sphingorhabdus sp.
GACCCCTGGCATTATCGATATCCACTCACATCTCGGTGATTATCCTACGCCATCGGTGGACGCGCATAGCGACGGTAATGAAGCAACATCGCCGACTACACCCGAAGTTTGGGCGGAACACAGCGTGTGGCCGCAGGATCCAGGGTTTAGCCGGGCACTCGCCAATGGCGGCGTTACTGCGCTTCAGGTTCTGCCCGGATCGGCTAACCTGATGGGTGGTCGCTCTGTTGTCCTAAAGAATGTCTATGCGCGCACGGTGCAGGGCATGAAGTTCCCGGGCGCGCCGTACGGCATGAAAATGGCCTGTGGTGAAAACCCCAAGCGCGTTTACGGCAGCAAGGGGCGCATGCCCTCCACCCGTATGGGCAACATCGCCGTGAACCGTCAGACATGGATTAAGGCGCAGGATTACAAGAAAAGGCGCGACAGCGGTAAGGAATATACCCGCGATCTCGGCCTTGAAACGCTTGCTGGAGTTTTGGATGGCGACATCTCGATCCAAAACCATTGCTATCGCGCCGACGAAATGGCGCTCGTTCTCGATATGGCGAAGGAATTTGGCTACAAGGTATCGACATTCCACCATGCCGTTGAAAGCTACAAAATCGCAGATTTGTTGCGCGACAATGGTGTGTGTTCCGCCGTTTGGGCCGATTGGTGGGGCTTCAAGATGGAAGCCTATGACGCCATCCCTGAAAATGCCGCGATATTGCACAATACGGGTGCTTGTGTGGTCATTCACTCCGACGACGAGAACCAGATCCAGCGTCTGAACCAAGAAGCGGCAAAGGCGCAGGCCGATGGTCGCCGGATGGGTATCAATATCAGCGATGCTGAAGTCATCAAATGGCTGACATATAACCCAGCCAAGGCGCTTGGCATATCGGACAAAACGGGCAGTTTGAAGCCCGGTAAGATGGCCGATCTGGTGCTGTGGAATGGCAATCCGCTCAGCGTATACACGCGTCCTGACAAGGTCTGGATCGACGGCGCGTTGATGTTTGATGCGAGTAACCCGAAAATACGTCCGGTCAGCGACTTTGAGCTTGGCCAACCCGGTGAAGGAGATGTGAAATGAGGCATTTCCTCTATGCTGCCGCCGCGCTTGCGGCTTTTGCAACGCCCGTTTCGGCTGAAACCATAGCCATTACCGGCGGCCGCGTCGTGATTGGCGATGGTAGTGCGCCTATTGAAGGCGGTACTGTCGTTGTGCGTGATGGCGTTGTCGTTGCGGCTGGCGCCGGTGTTTCGGTCCCGTCGGGCGCACGTCGCATTGACGCGTCGGGCAAATGGGTAACGCCGGGCGTTTTTGCTGGCTTCACCCGTTTGGGCCTTGCTGAAGTAGATGCCGTTAACGGCACGAACGACAAAAGCGGCGGTCGCAGCGGTTTCTCGGCCGCGATCGACGTTGCGCCTGCGATTGATCCGTTCCGGACGCCCTTTGCGGTCAACCGCTCAGCCGGCGTAACGCGCGCAGTCGTTGCACCTGAAGGCGCTGCTTCTATTTTTGCAGGGCAGGGCGCCATTGCGGATTTGGGAGCGGATAGTAATCCCGTTACCAAGGCACGTGCATTTCAGTTTGCCGAGTTCGGAGAGGATGGGGCCGATGCCGCTGGCGGAAGCCGCGCCGGAACGCATCTGCATTTCCGCGCGATGTTGCGTGAAGCGCAGGATTACGCTGCAGGGCGCGGTACATTTGATGATGATTTGCTAAAGTCAGAAGATGCCAAGGCGTTGTTGTCTGTGCTTCGCGGTGAAGCGCGTCTTTTGATCCATGTCGAAGGCGCAAATGATATTCTTCGCCTCATTGAACTGAAACGCGACTTTCCATCGATCAAAATGGTGTTTGTTGGCGTAAGCGAGGGATGGCGGGTTGCACCGCAACTCGCGCAAGCCCGTATTCCCGTTATCGCGTCGGCTTTGAACGACTTGCCAGCATCGTTTGAAATGCTGGGTGCAACGCAGAGCAATATCGGCCGCATGAAAGATGCCGGTGTGCAGGTTGCGATTGGCATGATCAATGACCGCGATTCACACCAGCTGCGGTACACGACGCAATATGCAGGCAATATCGTTAGCCTTGAGCGTGTTCCCGGTGCGACTGGCCTGACATGGGATGAGGCGTTTGCCGCGATTAGCTCGGTTCCTGCCGATATCATGGGAGTTGGTGACCGTTTGGGCAGCCTCAAGGCCGGTAAAGCCGCAGACGTCGTTGTTTGGGATGGCGATCCGCTTGAGCTGTCCTCCGCGCCGACGACAGTGATCATCGATGGCGTCGAACAACCGCTGGATAACCGGCAAAATCGACTGCGTGACCGCTATGCAAGGCCAACAGAGGGCAATTTGCCAAAGGCATATGACCGTTGATTTAATGGTCTGCTATTGAGTGGGGACATCCGACAGCGGGAGGTAATGTTGTGAGCGATTATTTGTTCTTGGCTGCTGCCTCCATATTGTTTGTCGGCAGCCATTTCCTCATGTCGCACACTTGGCGCGCGGATATGGTCAGGAGATTCGGTGCAAACGGGTTTCTGGGGATTTATTCGCTAGTCTCGTTCGCAACATTTGGCTGGATGCTTGTTGAATTTGGGCGTGCGCCAAAGGGTGACGGGCTTTGGCCAGCCAGTGACGCGGTGTGGATGGTTGCCAGCGTCCTGACTTTGGTTGCCGCTGTCTTGTTTTCCGGATCGTTCATCCGCAACCCGTCATTGCCGGGTGTGCCCGACGCCATGGCTGGGCAAACGCCTTTTGGTGTATTCAAGGCGACCCGTCACCCGATGATGTGGGGCTTTGCGCTGTGGGGCATTGCGCATATTTTAGTTGCGCCGCGGATCGACAATTTCATTTTTGCCGGAAGCTTGGTTTTCCTCGCGCTTGTCGGTTCCAAGGCGCAGGAAATCAAGAAAAGCAAGCTTATGGGCGCCCAATGGGGGGCGTGGCTGCGCAGAACCCAATTCGCTATTCATCCCGTTGCCTTGTTTAAAGTCGGGATCGGTCCGTGGCTAGCGGGCATAATCCTCTGGGCCGCCGCAACATGGGCGCATCCATACTGGAATGTCGTTGGCGCTGGCCTATTCCGGTGGTTGAGCTTTTAAAGCCGAACCATCCGCATACCACGTTCACCGTAACGGGGGCCAGCAGTCCCGCCACGTGGAGCGGCTAAATCGAGATTCTCAAGGTCGTCCGCATCCAGCGTAACATCAACGGCCCGTGCACTGTCCTCCATCGTCACGCGGCGTTTGAAGCCCGGGATCGGCACAATGTCGTTGCCTTGCGCCAATATCAAAGCCAGCGCGATTTGCGCGTGCGATGCATTGTGTTTGGCGGCAATTTCACCAACGACATCGACAATAGCGAGGTTCGCAGCAAAATTGTCGCCTTGGAAACGTGGGTCTTGCCGCCGCCAGTCATTCTCTGGCAGTTCATCAAGACTACGGATCGAACCGGTCAGGAAGCCGCGGCCAAGCGGGGAATAAGGCACAAAGCCTATGCCAAGCTCGCGGCAGGTTGGCAGGATTTCGTCTTCGATATCGCGTTCCCACAGCGAATATTCGCTTTGCAGTGCAGAGATTGGCGCAACCGCTGCGGCACGGCGAAGCGTTTCTGGTCCCGCTTCGGACAGCCCGATATGCTTGATTTTGCCTTCGGTGATTAAATCCGCCATTGCACCGACCGTCTCTTCGATCGGCACAGCAGGGTCGACGCGGTGCTGGTAATAAAGATCAAGGCAGTCGATGCCCAAACGCTTCAACGTGCCTTCGACTGCTGATTTTGCATTGG
>JBILBJ010000191.1:0-3758 GCA_044353705.1 Sphingorhabdus sp.
GCAAAGAGCGCATTTGAACCGGTGGCGAACGCGGTCGCAATTGGCGTTCCACGCGTGTCGACCGAGAGGCCACGGTTGGGCTGGTTGCCGTTGACAAAGCTGCGATCCGAACCGTTCAGGGCTTTGTTGACGCTTCTGCTAACGGTCGCCAAGATGTTGAAACCATCTTCGTCCAGGTCGCCATAACCACCCGTCGCCGACAGACGATAAATAGCACCGCCGCCTGCTTCGGCCATGTCGGTGAAGGCGTTAAGCGCAAGGCCCTGGAAATTTGTTTTGGTGATGAAGTTGATAACACCACCGATTGCATCGGTTCCGTAAATCGCCGACGCGCCGTCTTTCAGGACTTCCACGCGCTCAAGCGCGGCCATCGGAATTTGGTTCACATCGACAGCGGAACCCGTCAGGCCGTGTGCCGCGACGCGGCGTCCGTTGAGCAGCACCAATGTCGATGCCGAACCTTGGCCGCGCAAGTTGGCGGCCGACAGGCCGTTGGTGCCGCGCTGCGCACCTGATGTTACGTCCGCATTGGATGCAAGGTTGTCCGCACCATTGCCGTTGGTCGACAGGTAAGAGATGAGCTGTTCAGGGCTGTTAATGCCTTCGCGTGTCAGATCGTCGGTGCTGATAATCTGCAATGGCAGCGCGCTCTTGGCCGGATCCTGCTTAATGCGTGAACCCGTCACGATGATCGCGGCGCCTTCATCCACCGTTTCAGCGGCAGCTGGCGGTGCTGCATCCTGTGCAAAGGCAGGCGCGGTCAGGCACGTCGCCAACAAAAGAATCGCGGTTTTTGAATGTTTCATATTATCCCCTGTCATTTTAGCTCACCCCTGAGCTTTATTTACCATAACACGCTATGCCGACGTTTCATGCAATGCAACTGCCTTTGAACGCAGATTGAACAGAATTTCGGTACGAAATTCAAACTATTGTTACTTTGTCTACTTGCTGGGTTGAAAAAAGCGGCCATCCGGCGCAAAAGCCATCCATGCTGTCCCAGAAAACCCGCTACGCCATCCGCGCCATGCAGCATCTTGCGGACCATTTCGGCAAAGGGCCAGTGCAGCTCGCCGATATTGCCGAGGCGCAAAAGATTCCGCCCAAATTCCTGACCGTGATTTTGTCCGAACTGACACGTTCGGGGCTCGTCGCATCGCAACGCGGCAAGGACGGCGGATATTGGCTGGGCGTTGCACCCATCGACATCAGCTATGGCGATCTCATCCGCATCATGCGCGGTTCTTTGGCCTTGGTGCCCTGTGCCAGCCGGTACGCGCATGAAACATGCAAAAACTGCGTCGAGGAAGAAAATTGCCGCACCCGCGAACTCATGCTTCAAGTGCGCGACAAGACCGCGGACCTGCTGGACGGCATCAATCTGTGTGACAATGTTGATGCCGAAGCATTCGCGCAGGCTGCGGAATAATCCACTTACCCCGCTAAACACATTCTTCGGTGCTCCAAACAAATTCGTGAGATACAAAGCGGTGGCTAAAGAAGTGACTCCCGATTATGCATCCGACATTCCAGCGCAAAGGGCGAGACTTGGATGATTGACTATATTGCCAATATCGATTGGTTTTCCATCGCGCCTTATGTCGCGGTCGGTTTTGCCGCGCAGTTGGTCGATGGCGCGCTTGGAATGGCGTTTGGCGTCATTTGCAGCACATTGTTGGTCAGCGTCATGGGCGTCGCCCCTGCCCGCGCATCTGCTGGCGTGCATTTTGTCGAAATGTTCACAACGGGCGCATCGGGCATCAGCCATGTGTTGCACAAAAATGTCGATTGGAGGCTGTTTGCCCGCATTGCCATTCCGGGTGTGATTGGCGGCTGCACCGGCGCGTATCTTTTGGCAAATGTTCATACCGACGCAGCGCGCCCGTTTGTCATGGGATATCTTACGCTCATCGGCTTTTACCTGCTGTATAAGGCATGGAACTTCACCCATCAGCACAAGCCACGCGATCCCAAGGTAACGATGCCACTTGGTCTTGTCGGCGGTTTTCTGGATGCATCGGGTGGCGGTGGCTGGGGCCCAGTCGTTACGTCCAACTTGCTGATCCAAGGCACCGATCCCCGCAAAACCATTGGTACTGTGAATACTGCGGAGTTTTTCCTGACGGTTGCGGTGTCGATGACCTTCATCCTGACGATTGGACTAGAGGCGTTTACGGTCGTCACCGGCGGTCTGTTGATTGGCGGGTTACTGGCCGCTCCATTCGGTGCGATTGTTGCCAAACGCATCCAGCCGCGCATGTTGTTGTTCGCTGTCAGCATCGTCCTGATCGCAACCAGCCTATTCAGCCTCTACAAAGCATTGGCCTGATTCCGCACGAAGCTTGCTTTTCCGGCATAACCTGCATATAGGCGCGCGCTTGCCGTGCATGGTCATCCCTGGAGGCGTGGCGGCAAGGTAACTTTTTTTGGAGAATGAACATGAGCGATCAGCTGACATTGTCGGCAGAGACGCGCAATGGGGTAGGCAAGGGAGCCTCCCGCGAATTGCGTCGTCAAAACCGAGTGCCCGCCGTCATTTACGGCAACAAACAAGAACCCGAACTCATCCATGTTGAGGAAAAGGCTCTCGTCAAACTTTTGATGACTGGCCATTTTTTCGACAGCGTTATCGAGATCGAACTTGGCGGCAAAAAACAGCTTACAATTCCAAAGGATGTTGCATTTCATCCTGTCAGCGATCGTCCGATACATGTTGACTTCCTGCGCACCGCTAAGGGCGCGTAAGCCAAAGGCTTAGCTTACATTCATCTCCGGGGCTGGGTTTCGGCCCGCCCCGGATATTCCCCCAAGGGACAAGCGCGATGCAATTATGGGTAGGTCTCGGTAATCCAGGCGCCACATATGCGATGCACCGGCACAATATCGGTTTCATGGCGATTGATGCGCTCGCCGAAATTCACGACCTGCCATTACCCGCCAAGAAATTTTTGGGCTGGGTGCAGGAACTTCGGCTCGGTTCCGAAAAAATCATTCTTCTCAAACCCGCGACATTCATGAACGAAAGCGGCCGCAGCGTGCGCGCAGCGATGGATTTCTATAAGCTTGAATCCAAAGACGTCACGGTCTTCTATGACGAGCTCGACATCGCGCCATTCAAGGTGAAGGTCAAGTTTGGCGGCGGCGCGGCTGGCCATAACGGCATCCGTTCAATCACCGAACATATTGGCGCCGATTTCCGCCGCGTCCGCCTCGGCATTGGTCATCCTGGCAATAAAGACCGCGTCACAGGCTATGTGCTTGGCAATTTCCACAAAAGCGAAATTGATGATTTGGCGGATTTATTGGGCGCTGTGTCGGCCGAAGCCGATTGGCTGGCCAAGGGCGACGACGTCCGCTTCATGAACGATGTCGCCATGCGTTTGCAGCAGGACTAAACCGCTTAACGATGTTTGCGCCATCGCATTGGATGGACTTGCTGCCGAACGTCGCCTAGGGCCGCTTCATTCATTTTGTGACGAGGAAATTATGGGTTTCAAATGCGGTATTGTGGGCCTTCCCAATGTGGGCAAGTCCACCCTGTTCAATGCACTGACCGAAACGGCAGCAGCGCAAGCGGCGAACTATCCGTTCTGCACGATTGAACCCAATATCGGCAACGTAGCCGTCCCTGACCCGCGCTTGCAAACCATCGCCAAAATCGGCGGCAGCCAAAAGATTATTGAAACCCAGTTGGGCTTTGTCGACATCGCCGGCCTTGTGCGCGGTGCGTCAAAAGGCGAAGGCCTTGGCAACCAATT
>JBILBJ010000032.1:0-12463 GCA_044353705.1 Sphingorhabdus sp.
CCGAAAAAATGGCGCGTCATGCCATGAAAATCGCGGCTGAAATTTGTGTGTATACCAACGACCAACTGACCGTTGAGACGTTGGACAGCGCGGCATAACGCGGCAGCGACTTGAACGGCACCAGCAACTTCCCATCTAGGCAGCAATGAAAAACGCTCTGACACCCAAAGCCATTGTGGCTGCTCTCGACGAACATATTATTGGCCAGGCCGACGCAAAACGTGCCGTGGCGGTTGCACTGCGCAATCGCTGGCGTCGCCAACGCCTCGGTGCGGATTTACGCGATGAGGTGACGCCCAAAAACATCCTGATGATTGGCCCCACGGGTTGCGGCAAGACCGAGATATCGCGCCGCCTCGCCAAACTTGCGGATGCACCGTTTATCAAGGTCGAAGCGACCAAGTTCACGGAAGTCGGCTATGTCGGGCGGGACGTTGAGCAGATCGCCCGCGACTTGGCTGAAGAGGCTGTGCGTCTTGAGAAAGAACGCCGCCGCGAACATGTGCGTGAGGCCGCCGAAGCCGCCGCAATGGAACGAATTCTGAAGCCGTTGGCGGGTGATACCGCGAGCGAAGCCACGCGCGAAGCATTTCGCCAGCGCATTCGTGATCGGCACATGGACGATGTCGAAATCGAGATTGAAGTATCGGACAGTCCAACCACGCCGATGGAAATTCCCGGCATGGGCGGCAATGTCGGCATGATCAACCTTGGCGAGATGATGGGCAAAGCCTTTGGCAAAGACAATCTAAAACGCCGCAAAATGAAGGTTCCCGATGCTTGGACCAAGCTCGTTGAGGAAGAGTCCGAAAAGCGCCTTGACCAAGACGACGTCAACCGCGCAGCTTTGGCGGATGCGGAAGCCAATGGCATCGTCTTCCTCGATGAAATCGACAAAATTGCGGTGTCGGACGTGCGCGGTGGTTCAGTCAGCCGTGAAGGCGTCCAGCGCGACCTATTGCCGCTAATCGAAGGCACCACTGTGGCCACCAAATATGGCCCCATGAAAACCGATCATGTGCTGTTCATCGCATCAGGCGCGTTCCACATTTCAAAGCCAAGCGACATGCTGCCTGAATTGCAGGGTCGCCTGCCCATCCGTGTTGAACTGCGCGCATTGGAACATGCCGACTTCGTCCGTATCCTTTCGGAAACCCGCGCCAATTTGCCGCAACAATACACTGCACTGTTAGCGACGGAAGAGGTCACGCTGGAATTTAGCGATGATGCGATTGATGCCATCGCGCGCATTGCAGTGGATGTGAATTCAACCGTTGAAAATATCGGTGCACGGCGGCTGCAAACGGTCATGGAGAAGCTGCTCGAAGACATCAGCTTCGATGCCGAAGACCGCAAGGGTGACGTAATCGTGATCGACGCGGACTATGTGCACAAGCAGCTATCGGGCATCGCAAAAGACACCGACCTGTCGAAATATGTGCTTTGACGCTTTCTGCCTAAGCGGATTGTCAAGACAAAAGGAGCGTCAGCGCGAGCTTGCAGTGTCTGCATTCGCAGACTGAGGCGCGACCACAAGCTTCCACGCCTTGTCCTTAACGAAATAGCGTTTCGCCAGTGATTGCAAGATCTCGGGCGTCACGCTGTTATAGTCACTGTAAAGCGTACCCAATGCCGCGAAGCGTTCGGGATCATATGTCGATCCCTTGAGCTGGTTGAGCCAAAATGTGTTGCCTGACGCCGCGCGCTCAATCGCTTGCTTCGTCGGTTCAACCGCACGCTGCAGTTCATCTGCACTTACCGGATGGGCTATCAAATCAGCAGCAACCGAATCCGCGAATGCAAAAAAGCGGTCCACGTCAGTTGGTTTGACCTGCGTATAGGCCATCAAATATCCACCGCTGTTGAAATTTACTGGCCAGTTGGCCGCCATGTCGGGACTGTAGCTCGCTGCCTGCTCCGCACGGAATTTCTCAAAAAGGCGGTCACGAAAAATGGCGGCTAAAGTTTCCAGCTGCCGTCCTTCGCTGATGCCAGCGATGCTACCGCCCGTGGGCCATGCCATCACCGCTGCGGCCTGATCACGCGCACCGCGATGTGTTAGCCGTATGGGAACCGCGGTCGGAGCGGGAAACCGGACATTGCGCGCTGCTGCGGCTACGGGCAAAAGTACGCGCGGTGACAACGCACCAAAGCTTTTTTCCAACGCAGCAACAGCCGCTGCCTTGTCGAAATCTCCAAAGAGCAGAACCTCAACGGGGCCCTGCGCCAGCAACGGCTTCCAATATGCTTCGAACTTCGCTGCATCGACTTTCGCAACGTCCGCCGGTGCCGCGGCTTTCCAGCGCGGATCATTGTTGCGCAGCAGATATTCCAGATCACGCTGCAACACCGAGGTCGCCGACATTTCGAAACTGGCATAACCGGAGGTCGCGAGTGCCTTTGCGCGTTCAACCGGCGCAGGGTCCCAACCGGGATGCTCGAGCTTTGTTGCAATCAAGGCCAACTGATCCGCAAGGTCATCAGGCCGCGTGTTTGCACCAAACTGAAACGCATCATCATCAATGGAGAAGTTGAGTTCAATCCGCCGCCCATTGACCATCTGATCAATTTCCGTGCGCTTGAGTTTGCCAATGCCATTTTCCGGCAAGACGATCGGCCCTGCCCACAGCAAGCTGCCATTGTCCGGGGTTACGGCTTGGTAGCCGCGGCCAAAACGAACGAGCACGCGAATCTGGCCGCTTTCCGCCTTGTTCGGGTACAGCAATGCGCGCACGCCGTTCGACAGTTCAAGCCGGGTCATCTGCAAGCGCGAGATTGTCTCTTCGCTCAACAACTTGCCGGGCGCGCCCAGCTTCGGCAACGCCGCAAAGCCAAGGGTGTTTTCGGATAAACGCGCCGTCGTATTCGCCGACACGACGGCGTTCAATGCAGCGAGCGCGCGATTGTCTGCGTCCGCTATCGGCGCAGGTGAAGACAGCATCAGTCGTGTTGCATCGGCCATGAAAAGCTTTTGCGTCGACGCCAGCAGCCGCTGCGGCGTGAACTTGTCCTTCATGCCTTCATAGACCTGAACCACCGTTTTGGGCGCGGCGACCGTTTCCCGAATATCCACGGCATTGACGATATCGTCCGCTTGCTTGGCGGCGGCTTCAAACGGATAGCTGTCGAGCATTGTGCGCAACGCATTTCCGAAAAGCGTTTTCTCACGCTCGATATCCGCAACCGATGGTGGCGTGGCAATGGCATCGGCGATGATTGCGCGGACATCACGCGTTGCCGCTTCCCATTTGTCGCCAACGGGGGTGACGGACACCAAAGTCGTATCCGCTGTGCGCGAAATATCTTCCTGCGCGATTTCAGCGAACAGATAATTGCCGCCACTGCGCGCCTGCACCTCAAGCCTGCGGTTGATGATCTGAAGCGCAAGGGCGTCAATCAACAATTGCTCATTATACGCAATCGTATCGTCGACCTTCCGCCAAGGACGCAAATACGCAATGCTGACAATGGTGGGCAATGTTGGCTCAATCAGCACGCGTGTTGGCGTGCCCTGCGGCGTTGGGTCGCCAAAGGCAGGCTCAGGCGCGCGGGCGCCCTTCCCTTTCCAGTCGTTGAAATATTTCTGCACCAAATTGGCGAGCTGCGTGGGCTCCATATCGCCGGCCATCACGACGACAGCGTTTTCGGGCCGATACCAACGGTCATGAAATGCACTCAAACGTAAGGCGTCGGACGCCTGCAATGTTTCAGGCGTGCCAATCGTCGACCGGTTTGCCAGTCGCTGCCCCTGAAACGCATGCTGACGCAGGGCGTCGCTATAGACCATTTGCGCGCCGCTATTTTCGCGCAGCTCCGCAAGGACAATGGCACGTTCGGCATTCAGGGCACTCGGTGAGATACGCGGATTGCGGATCATGCCCGAAATGATTTTGACCGACTCGTCCAGCTTTTCGGGTGTCGCATTGGGCAGGTCCAGCTTATAGACTGTCTGCGTCGGCGTTGTTTGCGCATTGCTGTCGCTGCCAAAGGTGACGCCGAACCTTTGCCAAATACGCTTTGCCTCGCCATCGGGCACAAAGGTTGATCCACGGAAGGACAAATGCTCGATCAGATGGGCGAAGCCTTGCTCATCATTATTTTCATGCAACGCGCCCACATCGATCCGCACACGGATGGACACTTGCCCCGCAGGCACATCATTTTTCTTCACCGCATAGCGCAACCCATTGGGCAGCACACCAAAGGTCCAAGTGTCATCCACCGGTACGTCGCTGCCTTCGTACAGCCATGGAACTTTGGCCGCCTTTGCGGCGACCGTTGCGGCGGGCGCAACATTTTGTGCGTAAGCAGAGGTGGACAGCAGCAGGGCTGCCAAAGCGAGCGATTGAGTGAATTTGCGCATTACAATCCTCATAACGGAACGAAGGCTTGACTGCACATGAACGTCCGAAAAAAAGCGGCTACTTCGTTTCAATCACGGTCTCGTCATCCTGAACTTGTTTCAGGATAACATGCCACCGTTGTTTGTTATCCCGAAACAAGTTCGGGATGACGAAATATTTTTCCCGGCATGGTGACTAAATGCCACCATCGACGGAATCATAGCCTAAACCGCGCAAACCAAGTTTCAGCGCCTCGATGCATTCAGCAAGCTTATCGGCGTCTGTTGTGCGGACAACGAAGTTCGCCCCGACCTTGCCTTCGCGGAAAAAGGGGTAGCTGCCGATCTGGCAACCTTCATGATGCTTTTCGGTATCACCCAGCAGCTTGGCAACTTCGCTTTCGGCCACCCAGCAGCCGATTTGTTGAGACAACAAGGGCGCACCACCCTCCAATGTTCCGGTCAGGGCATCCAGCATACCGGCGGTGATATGCGGCACGCCAGCCATGATGAAGATGTTGCCATGGCGAATGCCGGGCGCACCCGACATCTTGTTGGGGATAAGGTCAGCGCCATCGGGTACACGCGCCATGCGCAGGCGGCCCGGGTTAATGCCGCCACGCGTTTCATAATATGCATGCAGGACGGCGCTAGCCTCTGGATGAATGACAACATCGACGCCGAGCGCGGCTGCGATTGCATCAACCGTAATGTCATCATGCGTCGGGCCAATACCGCCGGTGGTGAACAGATAGTCGTTGCGCGCACGCAACAGGTTCACCGCCTCTATAATGGCATCCATGTCATCGGCGACCACACGCACTTCGCGTAAGCGAATGCCTTGAATATTGAGCCAAAGGGCAATCTGCGCGACGTTTTTGTCCTGTGTTCGGCCAGAAAGGATTTCGTCGCCGATGATTACAAGCGCTGCGGTATATATGCGGGAATCTGTCATACGCACGCGATAGCATAATTCACCCCCTCGCAAAGTGCGGATTATTACCTTATATCGCCCGCATGGAACAATATGTAAGCGTTACGCCCGAAGAGGCGATGCATGCCCGTGACGGGGTCATCAAATTGCACGGAGCCGAGGGCTTTGAAGGCATGCGCAAGGCTGGCCGCCTTGCCGCCGAAATACTCGACGCGTTGGTGCCGCATGTTGTGCCGGGCGTCAGCACCGAGGAACTGGACGATATCGTACGCGAGATGACGATGCGCGGCGGCGCGGTGCCGGCGACCCTTGGCTATCGCGGTTACACGCATAGCTGCTGCATTTCGATCAACCATGTCATTTGCCACGGCATCCCGTCGGACAAGAAATTGAAGGATGGCGACATCGTCAACATCGACGTCACGCCGCAATTAAATGGCTGGCACGGCGACACCAGCCGAATGTTCCTCGTCGGCGACGTGCCGGTAAAGGCAAAACGCTTGGTCGATGTGACCTATGAATGCCTGATGCTCGGTATCGAAGCCGCCAAGCCCGGCAACCGTGTCGGCGACATTGGCCACGCGATCCAGACCCACGCCGAAAAGCACCGCTATGGCGTCGTCCGCGATTTCTGCGGCCATGGCCTTGGCCAATTATTCCACGATGCCCCCGAAATCGTCCATGTCGGCCGCCCCGGCACTGGTCCAGAGCTGCGCCCCGGCATGATCTTCACCATCGAGCCAATGATCAACATCGGCAAAGCCGCAGGCAAAGTCCTCGACGATGGCTGGACGGCCGTGACGCGGGACCGCTCATTGAGCGCGCAGTTCGAACACAGTATCGGCATCACCGAGGATGGCTGCGAGATATTTACGAGCAGTCCGAAGGGGTGGCACCAGCCGCCTTATTGAGGTCTCTACCACGTCATGCTGAACGCGTTTCAGCAGCTTACTTTTTGCGCGTGGTCAGGCTTACAACCGCAACCCAATCGTCTCGTCCAGTCCGGCCATGATGTTCAGGTTCTGAACAGCGGCGCCGCTTGCGCCTTTGCCGAGATTGTCGAGCAATGCCAGCAAGCGGACTTGCGCGCCGTCGGGTGAGCCGAGGACGTAGAGGTCAAGCTTGTCGGACGGTTCTTGGTCGGCCCGGATCAGCAGTTCCGCTGGCGGCGCATCTTGGTGCACTTTCACAACGGGCGATTTGGCATAATGCAGCGACAAGGCCGCGCGCATTTCGTCGGGATCATCGCTGCCGGGCATGACCGAGATGGGCAACGGTATTTCGACCACCATGCCACGGAACGCGCGCACCACGGCAGGCGAGAATATCGGGGCGAGGCCGAGCCCTGCATGTTGCTGCATTTCGGCGACATGCTTGTGGTTCAGATCAAGGCCATAGGTGCGAAAGCCGATATCTGCGCCGTCGCCGCCTTCGAACCGTTCAATCAATGCCTTCCCGCCGCCAGAATAGCCCGACACGGCGTTGACGCTGTACGGCCAGTCTGCGGGGATTAATCCGGCCGCAACCAAGGGTGCGACCAGCCCCAAAAAGCCGGTGGGGTAGCAACCGGGGTTGCTGACGAGCCGCGCATTGGCAATGCGTTCATGCTGACCGGTGCGATATTCAGGAAAGCCATAGGCCCAGTTCGGGTTCACACGATGCGCGGTCGATGCGTCGATGATGCGCGTATGGCCTGAGGTGGTCATTGCCACCGCCTCTTTTGCGGCATCGTCGGGCAAGCACAGGATGACGAAGTCGGCGTCGTTCAACGCCTCACGTTTTGCAGCGGGGTCTTTGCGTTTGTCATCGTCGAGCGTGATGAGCGTGAATTCCGCGCGACCAGCGAGCCGGTCCGCGATTTCAAGGCCGGTTGTGCCCGATGCACCGTCGATGAAGATCGATTTGGTCATCTCAAATCACCGTAGCCCTGAGCAGCAGTTGCAAGGCAACTGCGCCCGTCGAAGGGCGTCTAAAGGTTTGCGCTGCCGTTGATAGACACCCTTCGACGGACGCGTTCGCTTCGCGACCGCTGCTAAGGGCTACGGTGTTTTCTGTGAGGGATTGGCGGATCAAAACATCACCCGCTTTCGCGCGAAAATCGCCTCATCATGCGCGGCAAAGCGTGACGCCGCATCTGCCAGCGGTTCAATGCTCACCGCCATCGCGGTGCCATTGGCGTGGATGATGTTTTCGGCATCGGCCATGATACCAACATGACCGGGGAAGAACACCAGATCGCCGCGCTGCAACGCGTCGCCGTCGGCCAGCTCTTCGCCAAAGTCTGCCTGCTGCATATCGGCATCGCGTGGCGGCATGTGCCCTTTTAGTCCGAACACCAACTGCACAAGGCCCGAGCAATCAATGGCGTCTCCGCTGCGTCCACCCCAGCTATAGGGCGTGCCAATCAACTGCTCTGCCAAATCCGCCGGTGATGCCGCAACGCGTCCGATTTCGGACAAATGGGCCAGCGGCACAAAACCGTTTTCGCACGCCAGATAGTTGCCGCATTCGCTTGGGCTACCACAAAGCAATTGCGCGCCCATGGGGTAGCGCGCCAGCACAGGCGCCTTTGTCGATGGTGCGGAAACCAGCAATGTCGCAGGTGCGCTGACGATATGCGTGGCATCAAAATCATCGCCAAGCTCGGCAAAGCGGACATAGCCCAGATAATTATCGTGCAGGCAATAACCCCATGCCCATTCGCCCGCGACATCAAGCACGGCGAACTCCTCACCGTGCATTAACGCGCTAACGGGCATGGATGTGGCGTGCGCCTCGGCATGAATGTCGGTAACCGGCGCAATGCCCGTGCGCAGCATCGGCACGGCATAATGCGGCGCGAACAGTTTTCCAGCCAGACTGATATCGGCAAGATCCCCGCGAATGGGCGTTGTGCGCTTGTCTCCGACAAGGCTGTGCCCACTCAATGTATATATGGGCCGCTTCCCCGCCCCCATGTGTCCGTCTGCCAACTACTTACGCCCCCGAAATTGTAACATGTGATGGCACCCTAACGTGCCGGATATTTGTCCGCCAGATAGCCGAAGACGGCACGCAATCCAAGGGCTTCGCCGCCCTTTGGCCTGCCAGGCTTATTCGTCGGTCGCCATGCAAAGGTATCCAGATGCACCCAAGGCACATCGTCAGGAACGAATTTCTGCATAAAGAGTGCCGCCGTTACTGCGCCTGCAAAAGCGCCGCCGCTGTTTGTCATGTCAGCGATATCGCTATCCAACAGCTCCATATACGGTGCCCATAATGGCATCCGCCACAGCGGGTCAGCCTGCGCCTTTGATGCTGCGATCAACGCGTCTGCGGCGTCATCGTCATTGCTGAACATCGCCGGCAAATCAGGCCCCAAGGCAACGCGCGCCGCGCCGGTCAGCGTCGCAAAATCGATGATAAGTTCCGGCGCATCCTCGACCGCTTTGGTCAACGCGTCGGCAAGCACAAGGCGCCCTTCCGCATCGGTGTTGTCGATTTCAACGGTAATGCCCTTGCGGCTTTTAACGATGTCGCCCGGCCGCATAGCATTGCCCGATATGCTGTTTTCAGCGGCAGCCACGAGCATATGCAAGCGTACCGGCAAATGCGCAGCCATGATAAGCTCCGCCAGCGCAAGCGCATGGGCAGCGCCGCCCATATCCTTCTTCATCAGCCGCATGCCGCTCGCCGGTTTTATATCAAGACCACCGCTGTCGAACGTTATGCCTTTGCCCACAATCGCGATGCGTGGGTGGCGCGGGTCGCCCCATTCCAGCTCAATCAGCCGCGGCGCATGTTCGCGCGCAGCCGCCTTGCCGACGGCGTGGATGAGCGGGAAGCCTGATTCCAAAGCTTCGCCTGCTGTCACTGCCACATCTGCCTTATGCGCCTTGGCGATGCGTTTTGCCTCGGCCTCAAGCGCATCGGGACCAAGGTCACCCGCCGGACGGTTGACCAGATCGCGCACGAGCGCCGTGGCGCGCGCCTGAAGCACGATATTATGGATTTTACCGGGTTCACGCACGAGCAGCACGCGTGCACCGGTTACTTTCGGTTCGCTGAGATATTCATGGTATCGATACTGACCAAGCACCCATCCAAGCATCGCTTCGCCAGCGTCGGCATCCAACAAGCGATAGCTTCCCTCGGGCAGAATGTCAGATAGCTTGGCAAGGTTCCAAACGCCAAGCGTGGAAGCATCCGCCACACCGGCAACGACAGACCATTCCCCCGGCTTGTCGCCAGGAAGTATCGCGCTATCGTTTACGCTAGCTTCAAACTTCTGTGCTTTTACGGCCGTACGGACAGGGTCGGGTTGCGCAGCAAGCCATGACGCAAAGCCACTTTTATCGACTATGTGGATAGGTGTGGCCGGTTGGCCGTTGTCAGGCTGGATCAGATCGTCATAACGCATGAAGGATGCGATAGCGGCAATAGGCCAAGAACGGGAGATAATTCAGAAATGTCACGTATTTTTCTTTTGTTCGTTATGTCGATCGCAGCATTCAGCTTACCGGCATGCAACCGCTCAACCGACACGCGCCCGCCGCTGCCCGAGGAAATCACTGCGGTCGTGAAGCCTTTTTATGAGGCAGTGCGGCGCGGAGACCAAAAGGCGGCGGAGAAATATGTTGCCCCGGGTTTCATTGACGATAGCCGCGTGCAGTTTGCCGAAATGTCGGGGATTTTGAAGGACGCGCCACGATTGGCTCCGGCCATTCAGCAGCGTCAGGGGTCTGGCGCCTATCTGACGTTCGCTGGCCAGCATGGCAAAATGTGGGTTACGTCCGAAGTGCGCGTCGTCCGTTACCGTAACAAGCCGATGATCGAATATTGGGATGTCACGACCACCGACGAAGCGCCCGAAATTGTCGCGCACACGCAAGATATGAAACGCTACACCAGCTACGCGCTTATGGCGGTTGCGTTTGCTGCACTGGCTGGGCTTGCTTCACTTATGTGGGTGGTCCGCAACCGCACGCATATCATCGCGCCAGAGGCCACCATCGAGACCCGCCGCGTTGCCGCGACGGTTCGCAATACCGAGCCCTGAGGCGGGCCCCGCCATCCCCGTAGTTACTCGGCTGCGACGAGCGTTTTTGCATTCTCATTATGTGAGGCCGCAAAATGCGGTGCCGAAAAGACCATGACGCCATCGTCAACTGGATCTTGGGTCAGGATCTTCTTTTCAGCCGCATAATTTTGCAGCACCCGCCATGGGTGCCGGTCCCCGTTCTTGGGCAGCGTGTCAAAACTGCGGGCAAAATAACCTGAGCTAAAGTCCGTCACAAACGGCAGCTTGGGCATATCCGGATCATCGAGATGCGGCGTTGCCACAAGCGCGTTTTTGTCATCCATTTTCCACAGCAGACGACAGACATAATCCGCAACGATATCGGTCTTCAGCGTCCAAGACGCGTTGATATACCCAAACACGCTGGCAAAGTTCGGAATGTCGTTGAACATCACGCCCTTGTAATTGAAATGCTCACCAAAATTGACCGCTTCGCCGTCCACGCTGATCGCTGTCTTGCCCATCGTGACAAGGTTCAGACCAGTCGCAGTGATTACCATATCGGATTCAATATGCTTGCCGGACTTCAGCTGAATGCCCGTCTTGGTGAAATGGTCGATATGGTCGGTCACGACCTCGGCCTTGCCCTCGGTTATGGCGGTAAACATGTCGCTGTCTGGAATAAGGCACAGGCGCTGCTCCCATGGGCCGTATTTGGGCACGAAATGGGTATCTACATCGACGGAGGCTGGCAGCGCCTCGCGGGCCATGTTGACCAGCTTTTCACCCAGCTTCGCTGGATTGCGGCGCGCATACCAATAAGTGAACCGCTGCATGTTGATATTGCGCCAGCGCGTCAGCGCATAAGCCAGCTTTTCCGGCAAGATTTTGCGGACAAATTTGGAGAATGGGTCGATCGCAGGACGCGAGACCATATAGGTTGGCGAACGCTGAAGCATCGTCACCTGCGCGCCTTGCTGCGCCATCACGGGCACAATCGTCACCGCGGTGGCACCCGAGCCGATAACCGTTACCCTCTTGCCGCTATAGTCCAGTCCTTCTGGCCAATGCTGCGGGTGAACAATCTGGCCGCCAAAGTCGGCTTCGCCCGGAAAATCCGGCTTATAGCCCTGATCATAGTCATAATAGCCGGCGCACATGAACAGGAAACGCGCAGCAAAGTGCCGTTCCTCGCCGCCATCGACAGCCTTGGCCGTTACGTGCCAGCGCGCATCGGGGCTGGACCAATTTGCCGAGATAACCTTGTGCCCAAAATGGATATGCGGCGTAATGCCATATTCATCAGCCGTTTCGTGGACATATTCGTGAATGGATGGGCCGTCAGCGATTGTTTTTTCATGCAGCCATGGTTTGAAGCGGTAGCCCAAGGTGTGCATGTCCGAGTCAGACCGGATGCCCGGGTACCGGAAAAGGTCCCAAGTGCCGCCCATGTCAGCGCGCTGTTCGACAATGGCATAGCTTTTATTGGGGCATTGCATGGTCAGATGCGCAGCCGCACCAATGCCGGATAAACCAGCGCCCACAATCAATACATCTACAACCGTTTCAGCCTGCGCCATGTCACTCTCCGCTCTATCCAGAAAAATCTTACTGACATCGTTGCAAATTGCAACCGGCTTTCGCGCGCACGTAAATGGCGCTAGGGCGTGGCGATATCAAAACGGGGATTGAATGATGGCCGACGGAACCGATGACGAATATGTCTATGACGAGGCATCTGGCGAATGGATCAGCGCGGCGGAAGCCAATGCCAAATCCGAACAGGACGGCGCAGTTGAGGTCCGTGATGCGGTCGGCAATATTCTGGCGGACGGCGATCAGGTCACGTTGATCAAGGACCTCACGGTAAAGGGCGCTGGCCAGACATTGAAGCGCGGAACGCTGATCAAATCCATCCGCTTGACTGGCGACGCGCAGGAGATCGACTGCCGGTTTGACGGCATCAAGGGCCTCGTGTTGCGCGCGGAGTTTGTTCGGAAACGCTGATGGTTCGGGTGGGCGGTTCGCGATGTGGATGACCGGCGCATTGTGGAATTAACAGCCAAGCTTATTGAAATAATGCCTGCCAATGCCCAACTGCGTTTTGCGGGCCGGGCCCCTCTGGTCGTCACCTGACGGCGATGTCGGACCGCTTTAAACCAATAAAGAGGAGACCCGATATGAACCC
>JBILBJ010000192.1:0-3753 GCA_044353705.1 Sphingorhabdus sp.
TCATCACCAACCAGACGCCATTTTACGGCGAAAGCGGCGGCCAGATGGGCGACGCTGGGGTTATTTCGAGCAGCAACATGCGCGGCGAAGTTACCGATACTGCAAAGCCGCTTGGACGTTTGCATGCGCATCAGGTGACGATTGGAACGGGCGAGATCAAGGTCGGCGACTTTGTTACCCTGAAGATCGATACAACCCGCCGTGACTCCCTGCGCGCCAACCATAGCGCAACCCATTTGCTCCACGCATCACTGCGTGAAAGACTGGGCAGCCATGTGACGCAAAAGGGAAGCCTTGTTGCACCGGATCGTCTGCGGTTCGATTTCTCGCACAATCAGGCGGTGACGGCTGATGAAATTGCGATGATTGAAGCCGATGTGAACGCGCAAATTCGCGGTAATCAGGCCGTAACCACGCGTTTGATGACCCCCGATGACGCGGTCGCTGCGGGCGCGCTTGCTTTGTTTGGCGAGAAATATGGCGAGGAAGTCCGCGTGCTGACGATGGGCAAGACCGATGACACGCATTATTCGCTCGAACTGTGCGGTGGCACGCATGTCAACGCATTGGGTGACATTGCCTTGTTCACGATCATTTCTGAAGGCGCCGTCGCCAGCGGTATCCGCCGTATCGAAGCATTGACCGGAGAGGCCGCACGCCTGTGGCTTGTTGGCCGCGAAACACAGTTGAAGAATGTCGCCGCGATGCTGAAAACCGCGCCTGATGAAGTCGGCGCGCGCATTGAAACATTGATGAACGACCGCAAGCGGATGGAGAAGGAACTTTCCGACGCCAAAACTGCGCTCGCCTTGTCGGGTGGCGGCGGTCCCAAGGCTGAAGCCGAAGCCATTGGCGACGTGACATTCATGGGCCAAGTCATCAACGGTATCGAGCCAAAGGCGCTGCGCGGTTTGGCCGATGACCAGATGAAGGCTATTGGTAGCGGCATCGTCGCCATCATCGCTGCGAACGAGAACAGCAACACTGTCGTTGTTGCGGTTTCACCCGCACTCCACGCCACGCTGACCGCTCCAGACCTTGTTCGCGCCGCGACTGAGGCAATGGGTGCGCAAGGTGGCGGTGGACGTCCCGACATGGCGCAAGGTGGCGGTCCAGCCGGCGCTGAGTTGGCGCAGGCGGCGTTGGATGCCATCAAAGCAAAGATTGCGGGTTAAGACGTAAGCTTGAGCTTGGGGGCCTCGTCGAGGCCGCCTGCTTCTTTGATCTGCCGCCGGAATTCGTCGCGCTTTTCGTGAATCGATGCGATCACGGGGCCCATGGCCACGCCGAGGTCGACAAGCACGGCTTCCGATAGCTGTAGCGAGCTTTCCAGCGTTTCTGGTACGGCATCGGTTGCACCCGCCTGATACAGGCGTGCGGCATGGTCTGCATCGCGTGCGCGCGCGACGATCGTTATATCCGGCAACCACTGGCGGACGCGCTTGACGATATGTTCGGCCAGCACCGGTTGATCCATGGTCAGAATAATCGCCTTTGCGTGGCCAAGGTTGAGCTTGTCCAAAGTTTCGGGCCGTGAGATGTCGCCAAAGATCACTTTATACCCCGCGCGCCGCGCCGCTGTGACCGCATCCACATTGGATTCAACCGCAACATAAGGCTGCCCATGCGTCGTCAGCATGTCGGCCACCAAATGACCGACCCGGCCAAAGCCAATGACAACCGTGCGCGGTTCTTGCGCCGGGTCTTGTTGATATATCTCGTCGTCGGTCTCGCGCAGCTCAATTCGGCGCGCCATGTCGTGGCCGATGCGCGCCAATATCGGTGTGATGGTTAAGCCAATCGCTGTTGCGACTTGCCAGAAATTGATTGTCGCAGCGTCAATGATCTGTGCCGCGCCGGCTGCGCCCAGCACAATGAGCGTGGTTTCGGATGGGCTTCCCATAAGAACGCCTGTTTCGGTGGCGGTTCCCGTGCGTGCGCCGTTCAATTTCAACAGGCCTGCGGTAACCGCCGCCTTTATCAGAACGACGCTGGCAACCGCACCGACCAGCGCAACCCAATTGGCCGCGACGAAGCGCAGATCGACCTGCATGCCGATGCTGATCAGAAATACACCCAGCGCCAGTCCCTTGAACGGAGCGGTCATGACGGCGACTTCCGTTTGATAGTCCGTCTCGGCGATTAACAGGCCAGCGATCATTGCGCCAACGATGGGCGAAAGGCCAACCGCGCCGGTTGCGAGACTGGCCACGATCACGACCAGCAGGCTGACCGACACAAATAGCTCAGGGCTTTTGGTGCGCGCTGCCTGCCCGAACAGGCGGGGCAGGAAGAAGCGGCCAAGCACGAGCATGCCGACAATCACCAATGTGCCCTGCCAGAGCACCGTAACCATGCCCTCCCACGAACCCGAACCCGCTTGGGGTGCCAGCGCGCCCAAGACGAAGATGATCGGGACGATGGCAAGATCTTCGAAAAGCAACATCGCAAGAGCCGATTTTCCAACAGCAGAATGCGTGCCCGATATTGGCAGCACGAGCGCAGTCGATGAAAGCGCGAGCGCAATGCCGATGCCAATAGCCGCCGTCAGATTATAGCCAAATAGCAAAAGCCCCGCGGCAATGATGATTCCCGCGCCAAAAAGTTGCGACGCGCCCACGCCAAAAACCAGACGCCGCATCTTCCACAATCGCCGAAAAGACAGTTCAAGCCCTATCGTGAACAGCAATAAGATGATGCCATATTCGCCAATGGGCCGAATGGCCTCTGGATTGGTGATGGTAACCCATTCAAGCAATGGATAGCGTTCGACCAAAGTGCCGAGGCCCATGGGGCCGACCAATATCCCCACCAAGATGAAACCGATAATAGGCGTGATACGAAAACGGGCGAAGGCCGGGATGACGATGCCGGCTGCGCCCAGAATGACGAGCAGATCGCTGATGCTTTCGCCGTGTAGTTCGCCTGCCATGTGCACCTTGTACGCCAATGCAGCATGATAAGGGAAGGGCAGGGCAATAAAAAAGCGCGGAGGTCGCCCCCCGCGCTTTGATGTACTTATGGGATTGGCGTTACTGCCAGCTACCCATTTTGATTTCGAGGTTGGCGCGAACTTGTTCAAAGAACTGCTCGGTCGTCATCCACGCTTGGTCTGGACCAATAAGGATCGCGAGATCCTTTGTCATGTGGCCGTCTTCAACCGTCTGGATACACACTTCTTCAAGCGTTTCGGCAAAGCGCGTCACTTCAGGTGTTTCGTCAAACTTGCCACGGAATTTCAGGCCGCCGGTCCATGCAAAAATCGACGCAATCGGGTTGGTCGATGTTGCTTTGCCCTGCTGATGCTGGCGGTAATGGCGCGTTACGGTACCATGTGCCGCTTCGGCCTCAACGGTCTTACCGTCTGGCGTCATCAGAATCGACGTCATCAATCCAAGCGAACCAAATCCTTGTGCGACTTGGTCAGACTGCACATCACCATCATAGTTTTTGCACGCCCAGATGAACTTGCCCGACCACTTCAGCGCGGACGCGACCATGTCATCGATCAAGCGATGCTCGTACACAATGCCGAGCGCTTTGAACTTTTCGGCAAATTCGGCTTCGTACACTTCTTGGAACAGGTCCTTAAAGCGGCCATCATAATATTTCAGGATGGTGTTCTTCGTCGACAGATACACGGGCCATTCGCGGGTCACGCCATAGTTTAGCGAAGCGCGGGCAAAGTCACGGATCGAGTCGTCGAGATTGTACATCGCAAGGGCGACGCCCGGTGATGGATAACGGAACACT
>JBILBJ010000193.1:0-3743 GCA_044353705.1 Sphingorhabdus sp.
AAGCGTCTGATCGACCGGCAACCGCCCGAGTCCAAAATATTGCGTGAAGCCATGAAGCTGGCCAACGGGCATCTCGATTATATCGATTACCTGATTGACCACCGTGCATGGCTGTCCGGCGCGGTGATGAGCATGGCCGACCTTGCGGCGGCCGCACAAATTTCGGTGGCCGATTATCTCGGCGGCATTGACTGGACGGGGCATGAACAGACCAAGGCGTGGTATGCGATGTTCAAGTCGCGCCCAAGCTTCCGGCCATTATTGTCGGAACGGATGGAAGTCATCACCCCGCCCAAACATTATGAGCAGGTGGATTTTTAGGCTTCTGCCAACGCGACCAGTCGCGCCATTGCCTCTCCCTTGGAAAATTCAGGCCAGCCAACCCTTGCGTTGCCAGTGCCGTGACAGTTGCCACTGCACCACCGCCATCACGATGACGAACATCGGGAAGGCGAGCATGGCGATGTCGGATTGTGCACCACTGGCGATCAAGAAGGGGTAGCTGAACTGGATGATGATCGCGATCAGGCTGAATGAAAAGGCAAGCGATGCCCAATATTTGCGCAGGATCAGGCCGATGGCGCCAAGCGTTCCGACGCCAACGCCGATGGCATAAGCCGCCCACGCCCAGCCCGGCATTGATACCCATAAATCACGCTGGTTCTGCGGTAGCGCAGCGATGTCGGCGGCGGTCATCGTCCACTGGCTGACAAAGGCGCCGACGCCCATGAGGTTCCAGAGCAGAAAGAAGATGCTGACCCAAGTCAGCCAGCGTGGTGTGGTCATTGCGTTCATATAGGTGCTCCAGTTGCGCTGATGGGCAGTGCAGAGACGGGGTTGGCGACTCGTGATAATGTGAAAAGCATAACAATTGGTTGGTATCTATCAATCCACCCATGACCTTCGCGCGGTGTAACCGCACCAGGTTAACATGGTTTCGGCGCAGATTTGATATACCAACGTTTCGTATACGAACCGGCAGCGGTTGCCCTGAGCAACATTTTTTGCGCATCGCATATGTGTCGACCACTGGACCGGTCGACCGGACCTCCGCTGCAGCTTCATCCCAGTGCGGCGGGGGTCCATAATTGAGTCATGCGGGGTAACAATATGGTGTCGATAGTCTCGACGGTTGCCTATCTCGGGCTCGAAGCACGCAGTGTCGAGGTACAATGTCAGATAGCACCCGGCGTGGTGAGTTTTGCGGTCGTGGGGCTGCCGGACAAGGCCGTTGCCGAAAGCCGCGAGCGTGTGCGCGCCGCGATTTCCGCACTTGGACTTGCGCTGCCCCCCAAACGGATCACGATCAACCTGTCGCCTGCGGACTTGCCCAAGGAAGGGTCGCATTATGACTTGCCCATCGCGCTCGCTTTATTGGCTGCGATGGGGTTGGTTGATGCCGAGACGCTGGCCCAATATGTCGTGGTGGGGGAACTTGGGCTGGATGGCCGCGTTGCGGGGTCACCCGGAGTGCTCCTCGCGGCTCTACACGCATCATCGCGCGGCATGGGGCTGATATGTCCGGCGGTGCAGGGGTCCGAAGCCGCGTGGGCAGGTGAGATAGAGGTTATCGCTGCGCCTGATTTGCTTGCATTGCTGAATCATTTGAAGGGGCAGTCGCTGCTGCGCACCCCCGAACCCGGAATCGCCGAAGCGCGCAAAGGCGGTCCCGACATGAAAATGGTGAAGGGGCAGGAAACGGCCAAGCGCGCGCTTGAGATCGCGGCGGCGGGTGGCCACAATCTGTGCATGGTGGGTCCGCCGGGTGCGGGCAAGTCGCTTTTGGCGTCGTGCATGCCGGGTATATTGCCCGAACTGACGCCCGCCGAAGCGTTAGAAGTGTCGATGATTGCATCGGTGGCCGGAACGTTGGAGGGCGGGCGGTTGATGCGCACACGGCCATTCCGCGCGCCGCACCACAGCGCTTCTATGCCGGCGTTGGTCGGTGGCGGCCTGCGCATTCGGCCCGGCGAAGTGAGCCTTGCGCATCTGGGCGTATTGTTTCTGGATGAGCTGCCCGAATTTCAGCGTGCTGTGCTCGATAGTCTGCGGCAACCGCTGGAAACACGCGAGGTCAGCATTGCGCGCGCGAACAGCCATGTGACATTTCCCGCCAATGTGCAGTTGGTTGCGGCCATGAACCCGTGCCGCTGCGGGCATTTGGGTGATGCCGCTTTGGCCTGCAGCCGTGCGCCGCGTTGCGCCGCCGATTATCAGGCAAAGATATCGGGACCGTTGCTGGATCGCATTGACTTGCATGTTGAGGTGCAGGCGGTGAGCGCCGCGGACCTTGTTCTGCCGCCGCCCGGCGAAGGGTCGGCCGAGGTTGCTCTGCGCGTTGATGCAGCGCGCCAACTGCAAAGCGCGCGTCTGGCGGGGACTGGCCTTCGCACCAATGCGGATTTGGACGGTGACGCGCTGGCGGCCTTTGCCAGCCCCGACGCCGCTGGCCAGAAATTGCTGGCGCAAGCGGCAGAAGCGATGCGGTTATCCGCGCGCGGCTATACGCGTATCTTGCGGGTCGCCCGAACGATTGCCGATCTTGCAGGGTCGAGCGATGTTGGCCGCATCCATATCGCAGAGGCGCTGAGCTATCGCAGGCAAGCGCCGCGCAATTGAGTTCAGATTAAGCACGCACGTCGCGGTTGCGGACGCCAAGAAAAAAGATGGTGCGGATGGCGGGACTCGAACCCGCACGCCCAAAAGGACAACAGATTTTAAGTCTGTAGCGTCTACCATTCCGCCACATCCGCATGACATTGCGCAGACAGCATTACGTCCGCACGGTCAAGAGGCTTTGCAGCCCAGGCTTATTTGTTAAGCCGCTCCCGCACTTCCTTGCCGGGTTTGAAATAAGGTACGCGCTTGGAAGGAACGTCAACCGACGCGCCGGTGCGCGGGTTGCGGCCCTTACGCGGGCTGCGGTCGCGGGTAGAAAAGGCGCCGAAGCCACGCAGTTCGACGCGTCCACCGTCGGCGAGACGTTGGATGATCTGGTCGAAAAACAGATCCAAAATCTTTTCGACTTCTTCCGTTTTCAACTCGGGATTTTCAGCTTCCAGCTTTTTGATCAATTCGGAACGGATCATTTTATGTCCTTCACATCGGGCCAGATGAAGTTGCAAGGCAGCTTTTCAAGCGTCTGACGTTCGTAATGGTGCCAAAGTGCCAGAAATTTACCGATATTACAACGGTGTTACCGATGTTGTTTGTCGAGACCATAAAAAAACCCGCCCTTCGTGAAAGGGCGGGTTTTTGTTCCGATAAATCGGAGATGTGAATTAGCCGAAGCTTATTTCTTCACGCCCTTAAGCGCTTCACCCAAGATGTCGCCAAGCGATGCGCCGGAATCCGACGAACCATATTGCTCAACAGCTTGCTTCTCTTCAGCGAGTTGAAGCGCCTTGACGGAGAAGTTTGGCTTCTTCGAACGGTCGAAGCCAGTGATCATTGCGTCGAACTTTTGGCCAACCTGGAAACGGTCTGGACGTTGCTCGTCACGGTCACGGCCAAGGTCGGCACGCTTGATGAAGCCAGTTGCGCCATCTTCACCGGCCTGCACTTCAAGTCCGCCATCGCGTACTTCAAGAACAGTAACCGTGGTGGTCGCACCCTTCTTCAGGCCGCTTGCCGAAGCAGCGCCGGCTGCCGATGGGGCACCCTTTTCAAGCTGCTTGATGCCAAGCGAAATGCGCTCTTTCTCTGCGTCGATGTCGAGGACGATTGCCTTGACGGTTTCGCCC
>JBILBJ010000194.1:0-3725 GCA_044353705.1 Sphingorhabdus sp.
GGGGCCGTTGATATAGCCCAAGGTTGTGTATCCCTTGCCATCAAAGGCCAAGGTTGATTTGCCTTTCTGGTCGACCACGGGGCCAAGGATGGGGTTCCCGCGCTCGGGATAGCCCGCCATGGTGAAGGTGTGGCTATGGTCCGATGTGACGACGATCAGGGTATCGCGCAGGTCGACAGTGTCCATCGCGGCTTTCAACGCATCATTCAGCGCCACCGTATCCTGCAACGCGCGATAGGCGTTGCCGCCATGGTGGCCATGGTCAATCTTGCCCGCTTCCACCATCAGGACATAGCCCTTGCGGTTTTTGGACAGCATCGCGATCGCCTTCGTCGTCATTTCGGCGAGCGATGGTTCTTTTGATCCGGTCGCGGTGCGGTCCGCGTCAAATTGCATATGCGATTGTTCGAACAGGCCAAGCAGCTTGTCGGTCTTTTTCGCGTCCACCGCGGCAAAGCCTTCGCTGTTCCAGACATAGGCGCCCTTTGGGTTGGCGGCCAACCAGCTGGCGATCAGGTCCTTGCCATCGGCGCGCTTGCCCTTTTTGCCCGCATATTCGGGGTCAGCTTCGGTGTTGGGCATGAAATGCTGGCGTCCACCGCCCAACATAACCTCAAACCCATCGCCATGCGGCCATTCGACCATTTGGCGGGCAATGTCGATGCAGCCTTCGGCCTTCGCCGCGGCGGGCATATTCGCGTCCACTTCCCAATCGCGTTGCGCGACATGGGCATAAGTAGATGCAGGCGTGGCGTGGGTAATGGTCGCGGTGGACACGATGCCGGTGGCATATCCCTTGTCCTCGGCCATTTCGAACAATGATTTGACCTTATAAGGTTCGGTTGCCTTGCAATTGTCCTCAACCGCTTGCGGGCCAACGCCCAGAACGCCGTTCAGCGTTTTGACGCCGGAGACGATGGCGGTTGCGGTCGGCGCGCTGTCGGGCACCTGGCCATCATGCGAATAGGTTTTGACCAAGGCGGTGTGCGGCAGGCGGTCCATTTGCGCGACATAGGATTCGCCATCGACGCCCTTTTGCTGCCCTTCAAAAATGCGGGCGGCGGTCAGCGTGGTGACGCTCATACCGTCACCGATGAAGATGATGACATTGCGCGCCGTGCGGTTGTTGGGCGTATCCGCCTCCAACCGGGCAAGCTCGGCTTCGCCAGCCTTCAAATAAGCTTCGCTGGTGGTCAGCGGCGGCGTACCAATGGGCCGCGCAGCGGGCAGGGGAGCCGCCGCCGCCGCAGCCGCCGGATCCGGCGTCGCCGCATATTGCGCGACAACCGGCGCGCCGATCAGACAGGACGCCACCGCCAAAGACACAGGCAGGCCAGAGGACAAGAACGGCGATAGTTTGCGCATTACACTCTCCAAAAATGTTTCTGGCCCACACATCGCAGAGGAAGATGACTGGCGCAAGACAGTGGGGGTTTATGGGGGTGATTTTGGCGAGGGGGGGAGCAGTTTAGGATTTGCTAACTAATTTAATGCATCCTGAGCCTAATTAATGCTGCCGTTCCAAACAAAAATGGGCCACTGGAAAGTCTTTCTGCCAATAGGTAGCAGAATCTTGAAAAAGGCGTGTTACTTTCACGTCCGATTAACGCTGCTGTGAGCGCAGCAGTTGCAACGGTGACTGCGTAAACAATGGCTGCAACTCTTAATGCATATATACCGGTCACGGAATCTTTTGGTAGTTCAAGAGTTATCAATGCTAATGCAGCAGCTACCGCCGCGCCCATTGCATCACGAGGAGGGCGATACCAAGGAGCTGAAATTAGGCCAAGTGTCCACCACCCAACTGCCGAAGCAAGCCAAAGTGTTTCACCTCCTCCAGTTAAGTAATAATGGCCGGTTGCCCACACGTAAAAGGCATAAAATATCATTGAGTTAACACAAAAAACAAAAAACCTTTGTCTTTGCGTTAATGAATTTCGGTCCATGTTTTTTACCTGTGATATATAATTTGGGCTCTTGGGCGACTTGCTCCAACGTGCCTTCGATGACAATTTATTCACGCTGACGCCGCTTTAGGAGCCAAAATCGATGATCCCGTCCACGGCCGTGGTGACGTCGAGATTATGTTCGACGATTACAGTTTAAGAACTAATTGTCAATTTGTGTGAGCAAAAGCGGCTGGTTCGTGGACGGGAGGCGCTTCAAGCGCGGCATCTCTCTTCGTCATGCTGAACTTGGTTCAGCATCTTACTTTTTGAGGGCGGTTGGAATTAAGATCCTGAAACAAGTTCAGGATGACGGCGGGTGTAGGGGTTTCAGGTTAGACATTCTCAGCGTTCTCTGCGCCTCTGCGTGAATCTCTTATCCCGCCTTTTCCAGCATCGGTTTCAGATAATGCCCCGTGTAGCTCGCGGCGACCTTGATCACATCCTCGGGCGTGCCTTCGGCGACAATCTCGCCGCCCTTTACGCCGCCTTCGGGGCCGAGGTCGATGATCCAGTCCGCGGTCTTAATGACGTCGAGATTATGTTCGATGACCACCACGCTGTTGCCCTGTTCCACCAAACGGTGGAGCACTTCGAGGAGTTTGCGGACATCCTCAAAATGCAGGCCGGTGGTGGGCTCGTCCAAGATATACAGCGTCTGGCCGGTGGAACGGCGGCTGAGTTCCTTGGCGAGTTTGACGCGTTGCGCTTCGCCGCCCGATAGCGTCGTCGCCTGTTGCCCGACCTTGACATAGCCAAGCCCAACCTCCGCCAGCATCGCCATTTTGTCGCGGATCGGGGGGACGGCCTTGAACACCTCCACCGCGTCCTCCACCGTCATGTCGAGCACGTCGGCGATGGACAGGCCCTTCCATTTGACCTCCAACGTTTCGCGGTTGTAGCGTTTGCCGTTGCATTCCTCGCACGTCACATAGACGTCGGGCAGGAAGTGCATTTCGATCTTAATCAGGCCATCGCCGCTGCATGTTTCGCAGCGTCCGCCCTTGACGTTGAAGCTGAAACGGCCCGGCTTATACCCGCGCGCGGCGCTTTCGGGCAATTGGGCGAACCAGTCGCGGATGTTGGTGAACGCGCCGGTATAGGTCGCGGGGTTCGAACGCGGGGTACGGCCAATGGGGGATTGGTCGATGTCGATGACCTTGTCGCAATGTTCAAGGCCCGTGACCTTGTCATGGGCGCCCGCGATGACGCGCGCGCCATTCAGGCTGCGCGCTGCAGAGGCATAGAGCGTGTCGATGGTGAAGCTTGACTTGCCCGAGCCCGATACGCCGGTGATGCAGGTGAATGTGCCCAGCGGGATGCTGGCGGTGACATTCTTTAGGTTGTTCGCGCGGGCATTGTGGACGGTCAGCTTCTTCTTATTGCCCTTGCGCCGTGTCTTGGGCACCGCAATCTCGCGCGTGCCGTTCAGATACGCCGCGGTCAGGCTGTCTTTTGACTTGAGGATTTGTTTCAGCGTGCCTTCGGCCATGACGGTGCCGCCATGGACACCCGCGCCGGGGCCAAGATCGACCACCCAGTCGGCGGTGCGGATTGCGTCTTCGTCATGTTCGACCACGATGACGGTGTTGCCCAAATCGCGCAGGCGGCGCAGCGTGGCGAGCAGGCGGTCATTGTCTTTCTGGTGCAAGCCGATGCTGGGCTCATCCAGCACATAGAGCACGCCCGACAGGCCGGAGCCGATTTGGCTGGCGAGGCGGATGCGCTGGCTCTCCCCGCCGGACAAGGTGCCGCTGGTCCGGTCAAGGTTGAGATAAT
>JBILBJ010000195.1:0-3714 GCA_044353705.1 Sphingorhabdus sp.
GGCACCGGGCAGCTTGTCGGCACCCAAGGTGTAAAAACGGCCATTCGCTGTTGCGATCAGGATCTTGTCTGTCGTCTGTGCATGGAAAGCAAAGGCAGGGCCATCGCCTTCCTTAAACTTGAAATCAGCGCGCGCAGACAGGTCCGCATGGCCCTTCATGGCTTTAATCCAGCCACGCTTGGACATGATAACCGTAACAGGTTCGCGTTCGACAAATGCCTCGAGCGAAATCTCGCGCGCTTGCCCTGCTTCTTCCAAGCTTGTGCGGCGGCGGCCAAGCTCGGTATCTTCACCGTAATTTTTGCGCAGCGCAGTCAGGTCTTTTTTCAAACGCGTCTTCTGACGCGCTGGGCTTTCGATAAGCTTCACCAGCTCTTCGCGTTCAGCTTCCAAGCCCTCAAGCTCGCGCCGAAGCTCCATTTCTTCGAGACGGCGGAGTGAACGCAAACGCATGTTGAGAATGGCTTCGGCTTGCCGGTCATTCAACTGGAACTCGGCCATCATAACGGGCTTTGGTTCATCTTCGTTACGGATGATTTCAATGATGCGATCAAGGTTCAGGAACGCAATGATATACCCCTGAAGCAATTCAAGGCGGCTATCGATCTTTTCCAGCCGATGCTGCGATTTGCGCACCAGCACTTCGATCTGGTGCGTCAACCAACGCAGCAGAACTTCGCCCAAGCCCATGACCTTTGGTGTGCGGTCGGCATCGAGCACGTTCATGTTTAATGAAAAGCGCGTTTCAAGGTCCGTGAGGCGGAACAAAGCGTTTTTCAGATCTTCGGGATCGACATTGCGGCTTTTGGGCACAAGCACGATACGAACGCGTTCGTCGCTTTCGTCGCGGATGTCATCCAATATGGGCAGTTTCTTATCGGCAATCAGTTGCGCGATTTGCTCAATCAACTTGCCCTTTTGCACCTGATACGGAATTTCCGACACAACAAGCTGCCACGTGCCACCGGGCAGTTTTTCGACGCCTGTGGGTTCCCAGCATTTCTCGCCGTCCTGCCAGCCATTTGAAAACCGCGCGCGCACCCGCATGGCACCGCGGCCGGTCGCATAGGCTGCGCTTATGACCGCGGGGCTGTCTACCAGCACGCCACCGGTTGCGAAATCGGGTCCCTTGACGATTTCCATCAACTGGTCGTGACGCGCCTGTGGCTCATCAATCAGGAGCATGGCAGCGTCGATAATCTCGGCCGCATTATGCGACGGAATGCTGGTCGCCATGCCGACCGCGATACCGCTTGCGCCATTTGCCAGCAAATTGGGGAACAGACCGGGCATAACCTCGGGCTCTTCGTCTTCCCCATTGTAGGTAGGGCGAAAATCCGTTGCGTTCTCATCAAGCCCGTTCATGAGCTCAATTGCCGTGCGCGTCAGACGTGCTTCGGTATATCGATACGCCGCCGCATTATCGCCGTCGATGTTGCCAAAGTTGCCCTGCCCGTCAACCAGCGGATAACGAAGCGAAAAAGTCTGCGCGAGCCGAACCATTGCGTCATACACGGATTGGTCGCCATGCGGGTGATATTTACCGATAACATCGCCGACAACACGCGCACATTTCTTATATCCGCTCGCCGGGTCAAGCTTGAGCAAGCGCATCGCCCATAACAAACGCCGGTGCACGGGCTTCAATCCATCGCGCAAATCCGGAAGCGACCGCGCGGTGATCGTTGACATCGCGTAGATCAGATAGCGCTCCGACAAAGCCGCATCAAACGGCGCGTCGACAATCGCGTCAAATGGATCTTCTGCTGGAGCATCAACTATGTCAGACATATCTGCCCCGATAGCGAGCGAACCCGCCGTCGCAAAGCAACGATTTCAGCAATCCACAGCTTAATGCGCTCGGCACATATGTTGCGTTGCAATAAAGACACATTTTAGGAACAAAATTGTAATAAATCACAAGTTTGCTAGAATTGGGCGTAACAAAGTGCCAGATTCATCTGCGTTAGTAGAAATATACCTACAAAACTGGGGATGATCATGAAAACATATAAGTTAATTTCTGCACTTGCAGTGACGGTCTCGTCCACCGCACTCTTCGTAGCAGCAGCCAATCCAGCATTTGCACAGCAAGATACTTCCGCGCAGGCAGCCGAGGCCGAAGAGGCAACTGGTATAAATGCCATTATCGTGACCGGCACACGCCGGACCGACCGCACCGTTGCCGATAGCACGGTGCCCGTCGATGTCATCTCCGGCGAAGCGCTGCTGAACAGCGGCACAACCGAAACCAACAAGTTGCTGAACCAGCTCGTTCCATCATTCAACTTTCCGCAGCCATCTTTGACCGATGGCACCGACTCGCTTCGTCCGGCAACGTTACGCGGACTTGCGCCAGACCAAGTGCTCGTGCTCGTCAACGGCAAGCGCCGTCACCAGTCTGCACTGGTCAACCTCAACGGTTCAGTTGGTCGCGGCTCAACCGCGGTTGATTTGAACACAATTCCGCCGCTCGCAATTGAACGCCTCGAAGTCCTTCGTGACGGCGCGGCATCACAATATGGTTCCGATGCCATTGCAGGCGTTATCAACATTCAGTTGAAAAAGGGCATTGGCGGACGTGCGCAGGCAACATTCGGCAAATATGTTACCGAAATGGAAGATGTCGGTCAGGTTGATACCGTTTCGTTGACCACTGGTCTGACGGACAACCCAGTCATCACATACACCGGCGAAGACCGCAAACGCCGCGATGGTGACACATACACCTTAGCGTCAAACTTTGGCCTACCCTTGGGCGACAACGGCTATGTGAACCTCACGGCTGAATATAAGGACCGTTCACCCACCAACCGTTCGGGCCCGGACATCCGCCGCAATTATTTCAACGCAGGTGATCCGCGCGAAGCAACCTTCAACCGTTACGCACACCGTTACGGTGACGGCGTGTCGAAGGATCTGAACTTCTTTGTTAACGGCGGCATTGAATTCTCTGACTCAGCAGAGTTCTACACCTTCGGCAGCTATGGCATCCGTGAAGGTAATGGCGCTGGTTTCTATCGCCGTTCCGCGGACGTGCGCAACCGCGATTGGTCCGCGTCTACGACGACCTTTGTGCCCATTTATGCAGATGGCTTCCTTCCCCTGATTGCCAGCGAAATCGTTGACATCTCTGCGGCGGCCGGTCTTCGTGGCGCCATGAGCGGATGGGATTACGACCTGTCCGTGGTCTATGGGTCCAACCGTCTGGATTATAACATCGAAAATACGGTCAACACGTCCTTGGGCGGCACCGTAAGTGCGCGGGAATTTGACGCTGGCGGCCTACGTTCAGGCCAGACGTCGATCAACCTTGATATGCGCCGCGATTTGGACATTGGTATTGGCCAAAGCGTGTCGCTTGCCGTCGGTGGCGAATATCGCAACGAAAGCTACAAAATCGTCCCAGGCGAGCTCCAGAGCTACGTCAACGGGCCCTTCTCGGCTGCGCCGTTTAATGCCGCCGGTGGTGCGCAGGTGTTCCCGGGCTTCCGCCCTGCAAACGCAACAGACGTCTCGCGCGATAGCTTTGCTGGTTACATCGAACTCGATGCCGATCTCTCCGACAGCTTGACGATGCAATTGGCGGGACGCTACGAACATTTCAGTGACTTTGGCGATACCATCAATGGTAAAGCCGCAGCACGATATGAAATCGTTGATGGCGTGGCTTTGCGCGGATCAATTTCAACCGGCTTCCGCGCGCCAAGCCTT
>JBILBJ010000196.1:0-3710 GCA_044353705.1 Sphingorhabdus sp.
ATCGCCTGCCAGCACGAGCACCGCATTATTGGGGCCATAATGGTCGATAAACCAATTTTTCATGTCATCCAGCGACGCCGCCGACAGGTCTTCCAAGCTGCCAATCGTGTCGTGATGATAAGGGTGGCCAACGGGGAAGAGTGTTTCCGAACGCTTGTAATCGACCAGTCCAAATGGCTGATTGTCGCCCTGACGCTTTTCGTTCGAAACAACGCCGATCTGGTTATCCAGCTTTTCCTTGGAAACGGCATTGAGCAAATAGCCCATGCGATCGCTTTCGAGGAACAATGCAGATTCCAGCGCAGTCGTCGGGACGGTCTGGAAATAGTTGGTCCGGTCGAGCCATGTCGTTCCGTTCAAGTCGGTGGCGCCGATTTTCTTGGTATATTCAAAATAGTCGCCCGGCGCGTTTTCGCTGCCGTTGAACATGATATGTTCGAACAAATGGGCATAGCCCGTTTTGCCTTTGGGTTCGTTCTTTGACCCTACGCCATACCAGATGGAAACCGCAACAATGGTTGCCTTGCGGTCTTCATGCACCAACACCGTCAGGCCGTTGTCGAGCGTGAATTTCTCATGCGGAATATTCACGGCCTCCACCAGCTTTGAAACGGGTGCTGCGGTTTGCGCGAATGCGGGTGCCTGCGCGGCCAACACCGAACCGGACAACATAAGGGCGAGGGTCAATTTACGGATCATCATATGCTCCTAAAGATATTTTTACTGCCGCCAGAGATAGTGCCAAAACACACAAACACAATCTGGCGGCTGCACATTTTCGACAAACGCCATTCAGGGCCGATAACGGCGCTTCGCATGCTTCACGGCGTCGGCCCATTCAAAGTGAACGGGCTTATATTTGCCCGCCACAAACAGCTTCATCTGGTCGGTATAATGCGGCGATTCGGGCCGTGTGGTCGCCGCACCATAAGGCTGGATCGATTCCGATATAACGCCGCCATTTTTGTCCCAGCGGATCAGCATGATATAGCTGTCGCCATGCCGAACGCGGACTTTGCCATCGGCTTGATCGGCATCCCACATCGTCGTCGCGCGCAAGGCGTCACTTCCGCCAAACATCGGCAAGTCCAGTTTGCCACGCCGCAGCCGCTGAATATCGCCGAGCTGTGGATCAATTCTGCCAAAGCGTTTTTTGAATTCATCAACTGCTTCTTGCAGCGTTTTGCGGGCATCGGGCATTGGGTCACCGCGCCAGTTCGGACGTGCACCAAAGCGAATGATCCGTTCGGCCAATGCGTCTGCATCGCCCTTGCCATCGCTTGACCAGTCCCAGCTGGCCAGCAGCTTTTGGGCCTTGGCAAGCTCCGGCGCGTCTTTCAGGTCCAACGCGGCAAAGGACGCCATCCATGGCCCGACCCAGCTTTGCTTGCTGTAGGTCATGTCCATCTTGATCGCGAGCAGCTCTTCCGGCGTGATTGACGTGTCGGCCGTCAGCAACTCGGTGGCGCGCAGCCCCCGGTTGGTCATGCCGCGTTCGATACCCAAATAAGGCGAATAGTCCGCCGGGTTCATTTCCGAACCCGGGCCAGCCGCCAGATAGGGCGTGTTATTCGCGTTCTGGACAAAGCCCGATGCGGGATCGACGATCTTGGGATAGCGATCAAAGCCAACGGGGCCGGACCACATGGCAGCGGACGTATCGCCCGGAAGCTGCTTGGTGTAATCATAGCCGGGTTTGCGATCGGGGAAGAGCGCATTGTAAATATAAGCAACGCGGCCGGTTTTGTCGGCATAGATGAAGTTGGTGGCAGGGATACCGCCAATGGACATCGACTTGGTCCACTCGGTCCAATTCGTGGCTTTTGTATTCCGGTAATATTGCTCGACGACCTTCACGCTGTCGATTCCGGCATAGCGGATGGCGAAATAGCCCTTATCATTCTTGATAACCGGACCATGAACCGAACGATACACTGTCTGTGGCACCGGCAAGTTGAACGGCCCGAACTTGACGGGCAACCAGACACGCTTTGAATTTAGCGGCAGCCATTTGCCATCATAACGATATTTGTCGCCCGCATCATTCATCACCAATTTATAGACATCAATCAGGTCAGGGCGATTGACCGTATTGGTCCAGCCAAGGTTGCGGTTATGCCCCAGCAGTACGAAGGGCGATCCCGGGAACAAGGCACCTGCCATATCAAGGCCTTCGCCCGAATGGGTTACCGCCTCATACCATGCCACTTGCCCTTCATAGGGCTGGTGCGAATTGGAAATCAGCCAGGTCTTGCCATCGGCCATGCGCTTTGGCGCGAGGGCAAAGGCATTGGACCCGTTCATTTCGGGATCCCGCCCGATTGGCGTCATCGGCGCAGCGCTCTCTTGGGGCTGCGGCTTGCCTTCGGTCAGCGCACCGATTGCGCCATCAAGGCCATAGAAAAATGGCGCGCGCAGAACAAAGCCGGTGACGATGTCCTGCCCCGTGACCGGAAACAGTTTCGACAAGCGCACTTCGCCCGGATGCTTCGACACATAATGATTGAGGCCAGCGGCGTAGGCTTCGGCCACTGCGCGTACCTCAGGCGACAATTCCATGTAGCGCTTTTCGGCGGTTTCGCGCGCGCCCAACAGGTGCATGACATAATCGACCTTGGCCCCGTCCGAGCCAGCCAACGCGCCATACCGGCCGCGGGTCATCGCCACGACATCTTCAATCGTCGAAAAATCATCTTCGGCATGCGCATAGGCAAGGCCATAAGCGGTGTCCGCATCGGTCGCGCCATTGATATGCGGCACGCCATATTCGTCGCGCACAATCTCGGCATCATAGGTCCGCTTGGCGGTTTCATATTCAGTTGCCGCCAATGGCTCCCACAAGGCACCTGCGCCTGCAACCACACCGACAAGCGCCAAAGACGCCCACAAAAATTTACGCATCATATTCTCCCCCACAATGAGACCTTGTCACATCGGTCCATTTGCGTACATATCCGGCATAACCAAGATTTACGGAAAGGAAAGTCCCTGTATGTTTCGCAGCTTCTTAGGCCTTGCACTGGCAGGCACAGCAATCACCCCCGCATTTGCGCAGGCCGATGTCATTGGATCGGGCATAGCACCATCAACAGCCGCGCATTCGCAGCCACGACCCACTAATTTTGCGACAACCGCGCCAACATCGGGTGCGCTCGTGATATTGATGCGCAACGCGACCTTGCCAGGCAATGTAGTCGATGCCGCAACCGCGCAAGCATTGAACGCAGCCATCGCTGCGGCAAAATTTGAAGGCAAAGAGGGCAGTTCATTGTCGCTGCGCGGCATTGGCAGTTATTCCCGCATTATATTGAGCGGCGTTGGCGAGGAAGGCGACCGCATCGCCCATGTCCGCAACGCGTCGGGCAAAGCCGCACAGGATTTGCGCGATGAAGCCCATCCCGTGACGATCACAGGCGGCTTCAACGCAGACGAAGCCGCCACTGCCGCGTTGGGCTATGCCATGGGCCAATATCGGTTCGATCGCTACAAAACCGTCGACCGCAAAGCGCCGCCTGCAAACCCCGTGACCATCATCAGCAGCGATGCAGGCGGCGCAGAAGCCTTATGGAAATCGCGCCATTCCGCCTTAGCAGAGGGCGTTTCCTTGTCACGCGATCTGGCGGCTGAACCCGCCAATGTCATCTATCCCGAAACCTTTGTGGAGCGTGTCCGCGCCGCATTTGGCAACACAGCGAACGTCAAAATCGAAG
>JBILBJ010000033.1:0-12294 GCA_044353705.1 Sphingorhabdus sp.
ACAATGCACAATCCGCGCACCGCTTTTGATTGCGTCAGCTTCATGCCGCAATTGCATTTTGCGGATCCACTGCGGCTCGCCTGTTAAATCGCAATAATGGGTCCCGGTGGTGGCGCAGACCTGAACGAGCAAGTCACCATATAGCGCATAGGGGCCGACCGTTGACATGACGACAGTGGTTTGCGCGCACATTTTCTTCAGCGCACCTTCATCCGCAGCGTCAGCAACGATCATCTCTATGCCCGACAGTCCAATTGTGTCGCGGACCTGCTTAAGCTTGCTGAGCGAACGCCCAGCGATGGCCCATTTAACCGATCCATCGGCGAACTGCGCGTGCATGTAGCGTGTGATGATCTGGCCGACAAAGCTGGTGGCCCCATATACGATGATATCAAATTTCTTTTCGGCCATTTTTGTTTCCCCTGCGCAAAGCAACTTTGGATAATTGCCCATCATCGATGATGTTCGATGCCCGCTTCGCACATTGGCGCAGTATTGGGCGCTCTGTCAAACATCTCGGTCCCGCCTATGCCCGTCTATCGACCGCAAAAGGCAAACGGAGCGGCCGTTGCCTTTGGCTTTTGTTGCGCACAATCGGAACTTCACAATCTGCGCATAGGAAAACCTATTGTGACTTGCTAAATATATCTTGAAACAGAGATAATCGAGCGTGCAAGAATGTCTTGTTTGCGCGCGGCGTCCAGTTCTGACAGTAGCGTCTGCAGGAAGTGACCAGACTATGACGAAAACGCTGACCCATCTTGAGCGCCTTGAGGCTGAGGCGATTCACATCATGCGCGAGGTTGTTGCCGAGGCGGAAAAGCCCGTCATGCTGTATAGCGTCGGAAAAGACAGCGCCGTTATGCTGCATCTGGCGCGAAAGGCATTTTACCCCTCCCCGCCGCCATTCCCGTTGCTGCATGTCGACACGACGTGGAAGTTTAAGGCGATGTATGCGCTGCGCGAAAAAGCCGCGCGCGATGCGGGTATGGAATTAATCGTTCACCAAAATCCCGAGGCGATTGCGCGCGGCATTAATCCATTCGACCATGGATCGCTGCATACCGATATGTGGAAGACAGAGGGCCTGAAGCAAGCACTCGATACACATGGTTTTGATGTCGCATTTGGCGGTGCGCGCCGCGATGAAGAAAAAAGCCGTGCCAAGGAGCGCATCTTTTCATTCCGGACAGCGACGCATGGTTGGGACCCCAAGAACCAGCGCCCCGAGCTTTGGAATCTGTACAATACGCGCAAGGCGAAGTCCGAAAGCATTCGGGTATTTCCGATCTCAAACTGGACGGAGCTGGACATCTGGCAATATATCCATCTCGAAAGTATTGAGATTGTGCCGCTCTATTTCAGCGCGCCGCGCCCGACGGTAACACGCGATGGCATGCTGTTGATGATTGATGACGAACGCTTTCCATTACAAGATGGCGAAGTGCCGGTGGAACGGTCCATCCGGTTCCGAACGCTGGGCTGTTACCCGCTGACGGGTGCGGTCGAAAGCACGGCATCCACATTACCCGAAGTCATTCAAGAAATGCTGCTGACCACCACCTCCGAACGCCAAGGGCGGGCCATTGACCATGATCAGGCCGCAAGCATGGAAAAGAAGAAGCAGGAAGGATATTTCTAATGACTGCTTCCCCAGACAGTCCGGCCATTTATAAAACCGACGATCTGATTGCGTCGGATATCGATGCCTATTTGGATGTGCATCAGCATAAATCGCTGCTGCGCTTTATCACATGCGGTTCGGTTGACGATGGCAAGTCCACGCTGATCGGTAGGCTGCTGTACGATTCAAAAATGATCTTTGAAGATCAGCTGGCGACGCTAGAGTCCGATTCCAAGCGCATGGGCACCCAAGGTCAGGACATTGACTTTGCGCTGCTTGTGGATGGCCTCGCTGCCGAACGCGAACAGGGCATTACGATTGACGTCGCCTATCGCTTCTTCGCCACAGAGAAACGCAAATTCATCGTCGCCGATTGCCCGGGGCATGAACAATATACACGCAACATGGTCACTGGTGCATCGACGGCGGACCTCGCGGTGATCCTGATTGATGCGCGCAAGGGCGTCCTCGTTCAGACACGCCGGCATAGCTATCTTGCGAAGCTGCTGGGTATTCGGAACATCGTGCTTGCGGTGAACAAAATGGACCTGATCGATTATGATCAGGCAAAATATGACGCCATCGTTGCCGAATATACCGAATTTGCAGCGAGTATCGGCATCAGCGATTTCACGCCGATGCCCATTTCGGGCTTCAAGGGCGACAACATCACGGAAATTTCGGCAAACACCCCTTGGTACAATGGCCTGCCACTAATGGCGCATCTGGAGACGGTTGCGCTCGATAATGACGCTGACCAGGCCAAGCCGCTGCGCATGGCCGTCCAATGGGTCAATCGGCCAAATCTCGATTTCCGTGGGTTTTCGGGCCAAATTGCGACGGGTACGGTGCACACGGGCGACGCCATTCGCGTTCTGCCATCGGGTAAGACAACAACGATCAAAAAAATCGTGACACTTGATGGTGCACTTCAGGAAGCTGTGGCCGGCCAATCAGTCACCCTGTGCTTTGACGACGAAATCGACTGTTCGCGCGGTGATGTCATCGCGGCTGCTGACAATCCGCCAGAGGTAGCCGACCAGTTCGAAAGCACCATTGTGTGGATGGCCGATGACGCGCTCATCCCCGGCCGTTCTTATTGGCTGAAGCTTGGCACGCAGATGGTTTCAGCGACGGTGCAAGCGCCGAAATATACCGTAAATGTCAACAGCATGGAGCATATGGCGGCCAAAACGCTGGAGCTTAACGCAATCGGCGTTGCGGAGATTTCGACGGACAAGCCAATTGTGTTCGCGCCTTATGCCGACAACCACGCACTCGGCGGCTTCATCCTGATCGACAAGATCAGCAACGCGACCGTTGCTGCCGGAATGTTGCACTTTTCGCTGCGCCGCGCACAAAATGTCCATTGGCAGGCCACCGACATCGGTCGCGATGCGCACGCGATGCTGAAGAACCAAAAGCCAAGGATTCTGTGGTTCACGGGCCTGTCGGGTTCTGGGAAATCGACCATCGCTAACGAAGTGGAAAAGGCGCTTCACCTGATGAACCGGCACACCTTCTTGCTCGACGGTGACAATGTCCGGCACGGATTGAACAAGGATTTGGGTTTCACCGAAACCGACCGGATCGAGAATATCCGCCGCGTCGGCGAAGTCGCCAAATTGATGGCGGATGCGGGGCTGATTGTCCTGACCGCGTTCATTTCACCATTCCGCGCCGAACGCGACATGGTGCGGGCGATGCTACCCGAGGGCGAATTTGTCGAAATCTTCGTTGATACGCCGCTGGAGGTCGCCGAAGCCCGCGATGTGAAGGGCTTGTATAAAAAGGCGCGCGCGGGCCAACTTAAAAACTTCACTGGCATCGACAGCCCTTATGAACCGCCGGAACATCCCGACATTCGTGTGAACACCGTCGAAATGAGCCCGGCCGAGGCCGCCGAGTATATTGTGCGCCAGTTGATGCCGCTCAAATGAGTATCATCGCTGACGATACAGAGCTTGCCGCACATTTGGCACAGGCAGCAGGCGCGCTGGTTCTCGAAATGCGTGAGACCAGTGGGTTGGTCGCGAAGGAATTGGGAAATGCGGGCGATCGAACCGCCAACCAATTCCTGATCCGCACGCTTGCGGAACAACGGCCTGATGACGGACTGTTGTCGGAAGAAAGCAAAGACACCGACGCCCGCCTTTCCAAATCGCGCGTATGGATTATCGACCCGGTCGATGGCACCCGCGAATATAGCGAAGGCAGGTCCGATTGGGCGGTCCATGTCGCGCTGGCAATCGACGGTGCGCCGGTCATTGGCGCCGTTGCGCTTCCGGCGTTGGATTTGGTTCTGCGCACAGATCAGCCAGCCATCATCCCCCGTGCCCCTGCACAACTCCGCATGGTGGTCAGCCGGACGCGCCCGGCACCGGAGGCTGTCGCCGTTGCCGAAGCATTGGGGGCTGAACTCATCCCCATGGGATCTGCGGGCGCCAAAGCGATGGCGGTGGTCCGCGGCGAAGCCGATATCTATCTGCACACCGGCGGGCAATATGAATGGGATAGCTGCGCACCCGTTGCGGTCGCGGCTGCATATGGCCTGCACGTCAGCCGCGTAGACGGCAGTCCGTTGGTCTATAACCAGCGTGATGTGTACATGCCCGACCTGCTCATTTGCCGCAAAGAACATGCTCCGCATGTGCTCACGCTGGTGCAATTATCGGCTGAAAAGAACTAACGCACCGCGCCCAAGTCGTTATTACCCTTTCGCAAAACATTAGCCGCGCTGTTTTTTGTTACCCTTAAAACAAACCTGGCACGTCACGTTGGGCGGCGCGTGCATCAACTGGCACCGGAAGCACCCGGCGTTCGGTGCGGGTGGATGTGCTTTGCGCGCTTTGGGCAACGACCACCGGTGTGCAACTGCGGCCAGCCACAAAGTCCAACGCTGTGCGCAATGATGCCTCAAGCGGGTCGCCCAAGGGCCGGCTAATATCGTCCGCTGCCGCGCATGTGGCGCGCATCGTGCCCGCCAGTCCGGAATAATAGTCGCCCTGTCCGGCTGCATTTTCCTTGGCAAAGGCAACAACGCGAATTCGGTCGTCACACGCGGACTGGTCCAACGCGATTTGTCCGGTGGGTTTGCCGAAACTGTTGCTGCCAATTAGTGCGGCATTCACACCCAAATAGGGCACAAAACTGTTCATCACCAACTCGCTGGCCGAAGCGGTGGCACCGGTTGCAATAAAGGCAATTTTAACGGGCGAAACCGACTGCGTTTGTTGCGTAAAGCGACGGGTTTCATTGTTGGATGATTTTGACGCACGAAAACGCGTGACCGTAAAGATGTCGCTGGAAAAGCGGTTGCCCGCCATCAGGTCGCCCATCAGTTCAGCCGTCGAAACCAGCCCGCCGCCATTGTACCGGAAATCGATAACAAAATGCGTGATACCCTGAGCCCGGAAATCAGCAAACGCGGTGCGCAACTGATTATCTGCCGTTGAAATAAACGTACGCATGTTAATGTAGCCAACGCGCTGACCACCATTGTCGATGACCCTCACGCCATAACGCGGCGACAATGGCGTGAAATTATAATCCGCCTTCGCCACCGTCACATTCCGCGCGCCGCCCGCGTCGGTAATACGCAACACCCGGCTTGTGCCAACCGTGTTTGGTCCAAGCGCGCTCGTGATGCCACTTGTTCCCTGCGCGGTGATGATATCAGCGACGGGCGTTAGATTTGCAGCGTCGGTTCCAATCGCCAGAATTTCCGTGCCGCGATCGATGCCCGCGGCAAGCGCGGGTGCACCTTCAAACGCTTCTATCACGAAAACGCGGTTGCCCTGATAGACGAGACGCACGCCAAAGCCCGCCGTCGAACCCGATGCGTAATAGGCGTTTTCTTCCCGAATGGACGTGACATAGGTAAAGTTCCGATCGCGTCCCTGCGCACGCGCATTGGCGGTGAGCGCATCAATATAGGATTGCACGGATGTATAGGGTGCCTTTGCCAGTGACCCCGGAAGGGTTTCGGGAAACAAATACCATTCATTCAAAACCGAAAAGGCGAAATCTTGCCGACTGCTCAGGCTGCACGTCGACGATGTCGGCGGTGAAGTGGGGGGCGTCTGCGGAACGGTCACGGTTCCGCCGCCGGAGCCGCTACCGCCACCGCCGCAAGCCGTTAGGCCCGCAGCCAAAATGACAATGACGTTCTTCAACCCGCCTTTTTTCATGCCACCCTATCTCTCTCTATGATCCATTTATGCCGTGATAGGTGCACCGGAAGGCGGCCACCGACAAGCGAGATTTCGCATCCCGATGTAATTTCATGTAAAATGTTCGAACGTCATTCTCGGTCGGCGATTTCATCCGTCCCAAAGCGTTCGCCCATTGCGGCAAGCCTGTCGAATACATAACTGTAACACATCCCGGATACACTGCACGACGACACCACATATCGAATTATCGGAAAAAACGATTAGTCATTGCAAAAACGGTTGCTGGACTAAATGACAGAATTCGTGTTGAGGGGCGCCAGAATTTCAAAAACCACCATCGAAAGGATTTCACATGGGTATCATCGGTTCAAGCATTAAGCCGTTCACAACGCAGTCGTACAAGGCTGGCAAGTTCGTTGAAGTTTCCGACGCAGACGTAAAGGGCAAGTGGGGCGTATTCTTCTTTTACCCCGCCGACTGGACATTTGTATGCCCAACCGAGCTGGAAGACCTTGCTGACCAATATGCTAATCTGCAGGCCATGGGCGTTGAAGTATTTGCAGTGTCGACCGACACGCACTTCAGCCACAAGTCATGGCATGACAGCTCGCCAGCGATCAGCAAGATCAACTACCACATGCTTGGCGACCAGAACCACGTCATCAGCAACAACTTCGGCGTATTGCGCGAAGGCCAAGGCCTTGCCGACCGTGCGACCTTCGTAGTCGATCCAGACGGCGTCATCCAGGTCATGGAAATCACTTGTGAAGGCGTTGGCCGTAACGCGGTTGAACTCGTCCGCAAGATCAAGGCGGCGATCTACGTACGCGAGCATCCTGGTCAGGTTTGCCCTGCGAAGTGGGAAGAAGGCGGCGAAACGCTTGCGCCTTCGATCGACCTCGTCGGCAAGATCTAATATATATTCGGGTGCCGCGTTCTTTGGCGCGGCACCCACCCCATATTCGACCAATTTAGCCGCCATCCGTCGCGGCATGACCGTGCACGCGTGAAAGAGACCCCGATGCTTGATGCTGCTACCACTGCCCAGCTAAAAACCTATCTGGCAAACCTGCGCACCCCTGTTGAGCTCGTCGCGACCCTCGATGACAGCCCCAAGTCTTCGGAAATGCGCACGCTGGTTGAAACCGTCGTCGAACAGTCACACCTGCTGTCCGCGCGTTTTGATGGCCATGCGGATCGCGTGCCTTCATTCGCCATACGCCGCGCCGATGGCACCGCTGAAACGCATTTTGCGGGCCTGCCATTGGGGCATGAATTCACATCTTTGGTCCTCGCGCTGCTCCACATGGGCGGCCACCCGCCCAAGGAAGAGGCCGAGTTGCTCGACTCGGTGAAGGCGCTTGAAGGCGACTTCCGGTTCGAAACATTCTTTTCGCTGTCGTGCCAGAATTGCCCTGACGTTATTCAGGCCATCAACATCATGGCCGCGCTTAATCCAAGCGTCAGCCATGTGGCGATTGATGGCGCGATGTTCCGCGACGAAGTTGAGACCCGCAAGGTCATGGCCGTCCCTGCTATTTACTTAAACGGTGAACCTTTCGGCCAAGGCCGGATGGACCTCGCGCAGATCATGGCGAAGCTGGACACCGGCACCGTTGCCCGCGCTGCGGAAAAGATCGCAGCCAAGGAGCCGTTTGAAGTTTTGGTCGTTGGCGGCGGTCCAGCCGGCGCAGCGGCAGCGATTTATGCGGCGCGCAAGGGTATTCGCACAGGCGTTGTAGCGGAACGATTTGGTGGTCAGGTGCTCGATACCATGGGCATTGAGAACTTCATTTCCATCCAGCACACCGAAGGGCCAAAACTGGCGGCGCAATTGGAACAGCATGTCCGCGAATATGACGTCGACATCATGAATCTTCAGGCCGCGACGGAGCTCATCCCTGCTGCCGAAGGCGGTCTGCATGAAGTGAAGCTCGCCAGCGGTGCAACGTTAAAGGCACGGACAATCATATTGTCGACAGGTGCCCGTTGGCGGCAAATGGGCGTTCCCGGCGAAGAAGAATATCGCAACAAGGGCGTGGCATATTGCCCGCATTGCGATGGTCCGTTGTACAAGGGCAAGCGCACTGCCGTCATTGGCGGCGGCAACTCCGGCGTTGAAGCGGCCATCGACCTTGCCGGCATTGTCTCCCACGTAACGCTCGTCGAATTTGACTCGCAACTGCGCGCGGATGCGGTGCTGCAAAACAAGCTGCGCAGCCTGCCCAATGTCGACATCATCACGTCTGCATTGAGCACGGAAGTATTGGGCGACGGCGAAAAGGTTGAGGCATTGGTCTATACCGACCGCCTGACCGGGGATTCGCATCGCATCGATCTTGAAGGTATCTTCGTGCAAATCGGGCTGGTTCCAAACACCGAGTGGTTGAAAGGACCGCTGCAGCTTTCGCCGCGCGGCGAAATCGAGGTGGATGCACATAACGCGACCAACATCCCGGGCGTTTTCGCTGCGGGCGACGTGACGACCGTCCCGTACAAGCAAATTATCGTCGCGATGGGCGAAGGCACCAAGGCAGCCCTATCTGCGTTCGATCACATCATCCGGCATTGATGCTACTGCCGCTGCGGACGGGGAACACGCGTTCTCGGTTCGCTGCGACAGGATAATGTTTCGCCTTTAGAAGTGCTTTCGTCGAAATATGCTGTTAATGTGGATTAAGTTCCGCCATCACGCGAACTCGATTATCCCAATCCCCTCACCGGTGAAAAATGCGCAAGCCACTCATTCTATCGTTGATGCTATGTGTCGCTGCCTGTGGCGGCGGTGAAGAAAAGCGCGACCGCCCTGCGCCGTTGGTCACCGTGGGTGCCGCAAAACAGCATATATTTTCGGACCGCTACGTGGCCGTTGGCACCGCGAATGCAAATGAACAGGTTTCGGTGCGCGCGCCTGTGACCGAACGCATCACGCAGCTTGGTTTTTCCGACGGCGACTATGTGCGGCAGGGCCAGATGCTCGCCGTATTGGCGCAAGGGCAGGAAAAGGCATCACTCGCCAGCGCGCAAGCGCGTGCCCGCGAGGCAGATCAGCAACTTGCGCGGATAAGTGAGCTGCACCGCCGCGGCTTTGCAACCAACGCAAATCTTGAGGCGCAGACCGCATCAGCGGCATCGGCGAAGGCCGCCGCCAATGAAGCGCGCGCGACGATTGGCGACCGCGTTGTGCGGGCCCCCTTTTCCGGCCAAGTATCGCTGCGGCGCATATCGGTTGGCGCGGTTGTAAGCGCTGGCGACGAAATTGCCGCCGTGAGCGACCTGAGCTCCATCAAACTGGATTTTACGATACCCGAAACGATGTTGGCAAACGTCCGTGTTGGCCAAGACATCAGTGCGAAGGCAGCGGCTTTCCCTGATTATGTCGCATCAGGAAAAATCATTGCGATTGATCCCGTGGTGAACCCGCAAACGCGCACCGCCACGCTGCGCGCGATATTGCCGAACCGCAACGGGCAGTTAAAACCGGGCATGTTGCTATCGGTCACAATTACATCGAAAACGCGCAACGCCCCTGCTGTCCCCGAACTCTCGCTCGTCCGTGAAGGTGATGTGAGCTTCGTTTACACGCTCGATGCCGATCAAAAGGCAAAGCGTATTGAAGTGAAGACGGGTGGACGCGACGGCAATCTGGTCGAAATCATCAGCGGGCTTAAAGTCGGCAACAAAATCGTAACCGAAGGCGTCGTGAAGCTGTCGGATGGTGCCAAAGTGCGCACCGGAAAAGCCAAAGCTGACGAAGCACCTGCAAAAAACAAATGATGCAAGGTTGAGATGACACTTTCCGACATCTCGGTCCGCAGACCCGTATTCGCAGGCGTTATTGCGATTTTGATGGTGCTGGTCGGCATTGTCGGCTTTTTAAACTTACCCGTTCGCGAATATCCCGACACCGAACCCCCGATTGTGTCGGTGGGCACATCATATACGGGCGCTGCAGCGAGTGTGGTCGAAACGCGGGTGACGCAGGTGCTGGAAAATGCGCTTGCCGGCATTGAAGGCATTCAGACCATCACATCGCGTTCGCGCGACGGGCAGTCCGAGATCACGATCGAATTCGCGCCGGGCCGCACCGTCGACAGCGCCGCAAACGATGTCCGCGACCGCGTTGGCGGGGTGGCGGATGATTTGCCTGAAGAAGTGCTCGCGCCTGAAGTGCGCAAGGTCGATGCCGATGCATCGCCCATATTGTTTCTCGTGGTGTCGAAACCGGGTTGGTCGCGGCTTGAACTCAGCGACTATGTCGACCGCAATCTGGTGGACCGTTTCTCCGCGCTTGATGGCGTTGCGCGCGTGTTTGTGGGCGGCGAAGCGCGACCATCGATGCGTATTTGGCTGCAGCCAGACCGCCTTGCGGCATTGGGCCTCACGCCGATTGATGTGGAAAATGCCCTGCGCAGCCAGAATGTCGAACTGCCCGCCGGTCGCTTGGAGTCTACTGATCAGAACGTAACCCTGCGCGTCAGCCGACCATTTGGGAATGAGGCCGAGTTCCAGCAGTTGATAGTCGCACGCGGGGCTGACGGTTCGCTTATTCGCCTGTCGGATGTGGCGCGGGTCGAAACCGGTCCGGAAAATCCCTATGCGGCGTTCCGGTTGAACGGTGAATCCGCGCTTGGCATGGGCATCGTCCGCCAGTCGGGCGCCAACACTTTGGCCGTCGCCGAAAGCGCCAAGGCGCTCGCCGAACAAATCAAAGGCGATCTGCCAAAGGGCATGACCATTACCGTTGGGTCGGATGACTCGCTGTTCATCAGCAAGGCCATCAGCGGCGTATGGACCACATTGGCAGAAGCGGCGGCATTGGTTGTCTTGGTCATCTTCCTGTTTTTGGGAAGCTGGCGCGCAACGCTTATTCCGGCGGTCACCGTGCCCATCTGCTTGCTGGCGACCTTTACGGTACTCTGGATGTTCGGATTTTCCATCAACCTGTTGACGTTGCTGGCGCTCGTGCTTGCGATTGGTTTGGTGGTTGATGACGCCATCGTGGTGTTGGAAAATGTCTATCACCGGATCGAACAAGGCGAGCCTCCCCTTGTCGCAGCGGTGACGGGCACGCGGCAGGTCGCTTTTGCAGTGGTATCGACCACCATCGTTGTCTGCGCGGTGTTCGTGCCCGTCATGTTTTTGGCAGGCCAGACCGGCCTTTTATTCCGCGAGCTTGCAGGCGCAATGATTGCCGCCATCGCCTTTTCCGGCTTTGTCGCGCTCAGCCTTGCGCCCATGTTGTGTTCAAAACTGCTTAAGCAGGAAAAGCGCGGACGCGTTGCGTCATGGGTCGACGATAAATTTCAGCGCGTTGAAACGCGCTATGCGCAAATGCTGTCCCGCGCGATTGCCAAGCCCTTGGCGGCGATCCTTGGCGTCATCGGTTTTTTGCTTGTTGCAGGCCTTTTGTTCACGACGCTTCAGTCCGAACTCGCGCCAGCCGAAGATGTGGGTGTCATAAGTGTCAACATTGGCGCGGCGGAGGGCACTGGCTACAACGCCATGGACAAATATATGCTGGATGCGTCCAAACCGGTTTTGGGGCTGCTCGAAAAGGGCACGGTTCGGTCCATCATTCAACGCACGCCCGGCGGCTTTTCCGCCAGTGACGACTTCAACTCGGGCACCTTCCTGATCTTCCTGAAACCATGGGAAGAGCGCACAGAGAAGACCGAAGATGTGGTCGCACAGGTCAACAAAATTCTTGCCGATCTGCCCGCTGTGCGCGGCAATGGCGCGGCGCGGTCCTCTATTGGACGGGGCCGGGGTCAGCCGCTCAACTTCGTCATCGCCGGATCGACTTATGAATCCCTAAGCGTTGCGCGTGACAGGATATTGACTGCCGCGCGCGAAAATCCCGGCATTGTGAACCTCGATTCCGACTATAAGGAAACGAAGCCGCAAATGGAGATTCTGGTCGACACGGCGCGCGCTGGCGACCTTGGTGTATCCGTTGCCGACGTCAGCCAAGCGCTGCAATCGCTATTGGGGTCGCGCCGTGTCTCGACCTATGTGGATCGCGGCGAAGAATATCGCGTGATTGTTCAGGCCGATGCCCAAGACCGCGCAACGGCAGAGAATTTGGCCGCGATCCAACTGCGGAGCCGCGATGGTTCCTTGGTGTCTCTCGCGAACCTCATCACATATAAAGAAACAGCCGGTGCACGCGACCTTGGCCGTTATAACAAGCTGCGCGCCATTACGCTGTCGGGCGGATTGGCACCGGGCTATTCAATGGGCGAAGCGCTCACGTTTCTGGAAGAGCAAGCCGCTGCATCGCCAGAAGTACTCGCCGTCGGCTATCGCGGTGAGAGCCAAGCATTTAAGGAAACCGGCGGATCCATCATCCTCGTGTTTTTCATCACAATCCTGTTGGTCTATCTCGTTCTGGCCGCCCAATTCGAAAGCTTCGTGCACCCTGCGACCATTATCACCACGGTCCCACTGGCCGTCGGCGGTGGCATCATTGGGCTTGCGCTGACCGGGATGACG
>JBILBJ010000197.1:0-3677 GCA_044353705.1 Sphingorhabdus sp.
TTGTAGCAGGATCGTGACAAAGCCAGCCAGCAAAGCGGCGATCACCGACCATGTCGCCCCACGCTTCGTAAACACCACGGTGCCATAGACGCCCAGCAAGCCCGAATAGGCAAAGACCATGACGCCCAGTACAAATTCAAGCAAAGGCGTGTCGCTGTAATGCTGCCAATAGAAACACAGTATCGACATCGCAAACAGCGCACAGGCGAGCAATATCATCGCCGCGCGTCCGGCGTTGACATAATGCTGCTCGTTGGACGGTGCGCCACGCCGTTCCAGCCAAGGCCGGTAAAAATCGTTCACGACCACCGCCGACATCGAGATTAGTCCGGAATTGATCGCCGCCGCTGCGATGACGCCTACGGTTACCAGCCCGCGCAAGCCGGGCGGGATTTCAGACAGAATGAACGACATGAAGACTGTGATTTTTTCGCCCGCGAACGCATTGGTAGCGCCAACGCTCACGCCCATCAGGTCGGGGCGGTTGTAAAAGATGTGGAGCAGCGACCCTATCGCCATGAATAAAGCCACCACAGGGATTCCCGCCCACATGCTCGCATACAAAGCGCGTTTGCCCGATTGTGCATTTTCGCATGCCAAAAAGCGCTGCGTCGTGTCCTGATCGAGCCCGGCATTGCCGATATTGAGCAGCACCAACCCTGTCAGGATCGCCCAAACGGTGAACGGCTTGGTAAAGTCGAACGACCAGTCAAACAAACGCAGCTTGTCCATTCCGTCCGGTGCCGATTGAAGCGCGTCCCAAATTTCCGGAGCAGGTGCCGGAATTTTCACCAGCAAAAAGATGAGCACCAGCACCGCACCGCCGAGGTAGAGCACGACCTGCACCAGGTCGCTCCAGATAACGGCATTCAGGCCGCCGAACAGTGTGAACACAACCCCGAAGACGACGAGAACCGCCGACGCGATAACGATATGTTGCGGCGCGACATCAAGGAAGATGATCATCGAAACCGCAATAGCGGCAAGATACAATCGCGCGCCGCTCGCCAAGATCCGGCCGACGAGATACATACCCGCTGCCGCGCGTCGTGCGGTCGCGTCGAAACGGGCCTCCAGCAATTCATACACCGTGGTCGCACCGATTGCGTAGAATCGCGGGATTAGGAAACGTGCGACAATAAAAGCAGCAATGATCGCGGCGAAGTTGCTTGTGAGATAGCTGTAATCGCCGCGATAGCTGTTATCGGGGGCGCCGAGAAATGTTGCCGCCGACTGCATCGTCGACAGAACGGATACCGCAACCAGCCAGACCGGCGCATGATGCCCGGCGAGAAAATAGTCATCCGCCGTTTTGGTCCGCCGTGTCGCCTGATAACCGGCAAATGCCAGCAATGCGACGTAGGCAAGCAATATGCCCCAGTCATAAACGGTGAATGCTAATGGCATGAATGCTCCCCCAAGGCTGAGCCATTAGCGGAACACGCCTGTTTGTTCAAATGCGCTACCGCGCCATATATGCATCCAGCGTTTCGTGGTAATGGCGTATGCGGCTTTCCTGATAGCGCGCCAATGTCACACCCGGTTTCTTCGACGCGCGCAGACCTTTTTGGATCCGCTTCAGATTATCGGTGTCCTGATCCGCAACCATGGCAGCCGAACCAAGCTCAGGTGCGTCGGCCCATTTCTGATCCAGCCCCAGCATGGTCATTTTTGCAGGTTCCGGATGCGATCCGTCGGGGGCTTTGGAAAACAGGAACATGATTTCCATGATCGAGCTTTCGGGATCATCGCCGTTCGGGCGAAAGCGGTAAGTGATGGGCAACGCTTGCCCACCCCACGGAACCATATTGGGGAAAAGCATATATTCGATCAGGTCGAGCGATTCCGAGTCCGACAGGGTGGACATGTCGCGGCCAATCGAGCGCGAAATCTTCTCCCGCGCGCGTTCGGCAAGCTTGCCCCGCGCCGTTTCGCCCGCGCCCACTTCAATGGGCTTACCTGCAAAAAAGGGCACGTCGCGGCGCATTTCCTCTATGGTTTGTTCAGCCGTGGTTGCGGGCTTCGATGGGCTAGCGACTCCCTGAACACTGATCATCCGGCTGACATGGCGCACACCGGGCCAAACATCATATTGGGTGTTGCTGTCCCCATAATAGCTCAGCACCTGTCCATGCGCGAAAGGTACATGATACGCTTCGACAAAAGCCTCCATCGCTAGCTTCCAGTTGCATGGCATAATCTTGGCTACATGCGCCGCGACATAGCGGTCTTCCAGATTGAACGGGGCAAAATGCTCGGGCAGATTTTCGAGATAGGTTTCAAGTGGTTCGGCATCGGCATCAAAATTAATGAAAACAAATCCGCCCCATGTGCCAACGCGCGCCTCGGGAAGGTTCATCTTGTCCTTATCCACATGCGGGAAGTCCCACTGGCCGGGAATGACAGATAATGCGCCGTCCAGCTTCCAAGTCCAGCCGTGGAAGGGACAACGAAACTGCTTAACGCAACCGCCTTCGGTGCGGAGCATCGTTCCGCGATGTAGGCACGAATTGATATAGGCTTTAATCTCGTCCGGGCCTGTTCGCACGACGATGAGTGAATCGTGCACGATGTCATACACAATATGGTCGCCAACATTCGGGATATGCTCCAGCCTGCACGCCAGTTGCCATGTCTTGCGCCAAACCTGCTCGACTTCGCGATCATGCCAGTCTTTGGCGAAGTAACGCGCAATAGAAACATCATCACTGCTTTGGCCAATGGCGGGTGATTCCACGCGCATGACCGCAGGCGCTGGATTACGGTCGCCGTCGAACACCTCCTGAACCGATGGGCCTGGACGGCGCGCAATTATGTTGTCCAAAACTCTCTCCCTGATAACTCTTGCGCCATCCTGCCGTCATGGTAGCAACTGTGCAATGAACAATTTACCGCACCGCCACCTCATTACCATGACGCTGACCGTCGATTTCGCAGGGATGATCAGCATTGGTCAAACCCCCGCCGGCCTGCGCCGCATTGCCCCCGTCACCGGCGGTCACTTTGCTGGCGAGCGGCTGAACGGCACGGTGCTGCCCGGCGGAAATGATTGGGTCGTCAACCGTGAAGATGGCGTGATGGTAATCGACGTCCGCCTGACGCTGCAAACCGACGACGGGGCGATGGTTTACCTCAATTATCAGGGCCGTTTTCTGGCCGAAGCCGAAGCAATGTCCCGGTTTCGGAAAGGCGCATTGCTGGAGCGCCACGAATATTCACTGGCAATCGTCGCGAAATTCGAATGTGGGGATAGCCGCTATAGCTGGCTTAACAATGTCATCGCCGTCGGCACCGGCGAACAAACCGCCGCGGGTCCGGTCTATTCGATTTTCGAAGTAGGTTGAAAAAATCTTGGCCACAAAAGGCTTAACGCCAACCCGCCCATGACCAACGCAGCGGCGAGCAATTTCCAGCTCTGTAATGGCTCGTTCAAGAACAAGGCCGACGCCCCCATCCCGAATATCGGTACCAGCAACGCCATAGGCGCAACGGTTGCCGCAGGATGTCGCGCCAAAAGCCATCCCCAAATGCCATAGCCGAACATGGTGTTGCCAACCGCTTGCCAGACCACCGCGGCCCAGGTCGTCGCTGTTGCTGCGTGCACGCCTGCAATCAAGGCCGACGGGCCTTCAAATAACAAGGCGAGGGTCAACAATGGCGGCACGGCAAAGATGCTG
>JBILBJ010000034.1:0-12233 GCA_044353705.1 Sphingorhabdus sp.
GGGCATAGGTCGATTTGCCGAGGCAGATGACGAGCACGTCGCGTGGTATGCGGAAATATTCGACGGTCCGTGCCAACGCAAAACTGTTCGGCGGGATGATGCACACGTCGGTCTTGCGGTCGACAAAGCTTTTGGGATCAAACTCTTTTGGGTCGACGATGGAGCTGTCGACATTGGTGAAAATCTTGAACTCATCGGCCACGCGGGCGTCATAGCCATAAGAGGACAGGCCGTAGCTGATGCAGCCATCGCGGCGTTGCGCTTCGACAAACGGTTCAATCATGCCGGTCGCATGCGCTTGCTCGCGGATCCAGATGTCGGACAATATGGACATAATCACTCCCTGTTATGGGTCCGCTTTTGCCAAATTACACTGTGAGCGCAAGTGGCGGCGTAGAAATTATCGTGCGCAAGACGCGCCTTCGGCTTTATTTCAAATTTGCGGGGCCAAAGCCATGCGGCAGCAATTCCGATAGCCGGAATGTTTCATATCCGGTTGCGTGCGCACAATGCACAGGAATATCGATATCCGTCAGATCCGCCACTTCCTTGATAATCTGGCGGCATCGGCCGCACGGGGTAATGGGTTCAGCTGCTTTACCCACATGCCCTGCCAAGCCACCGGCCACGGCGATTTCGCGAATGGCGCGCAATTTGCCGTCACTATTGGCTTTGGCGATCGCAACCGTTTCGGCGCACAACGTCATACCATAGCTGGCGTTTTCAAAATTGCTGCCCGTGATGATTTCGCCTGTATCAAGCAGCAACGCCGTGCCGACATGAAAGTTTGAATAAGGCGCGTACGCGGTTTGGGCTGCATCAATGGCAAGCTGAACCAGTTTTTGCGTGCTGTCGGTCATTTGCGCACCACAACCCAGCGCACAGGGCCATCAACGCCGTCAATCCGGCGCTGCAAATTGGCCGTCCACATAACCCAAGGGCGCGCGGAATAATCGGGGATCAACCAATTGCCCTCCAGCCAAACAGTGCGATCAATCGACTTGCTCACTTGATACTCCTTCTCAAACTCCCGGGTGAGTAGCAGGATTGCAGGTGTGCCGCTATGCGCCTCTATCTGGTTTAGAAATGTCGCGAGTTCGGACAATATTAGCGCGCGGTTCGGACGCCCTTTGCACGTGTCGGAAAAATCCAGCTGGACCGCAGGGGGCAGCGCGCTTTCGTTGCGCGGAACGCTGGTAATGAACATCGTAGCTTGCTCCGATGCCAGACGGCAAATATCAAAATGGTGGAGTGCACCGAAGCGGATACCGGCGTCTTGCGCGCCGGCTAAATTGGCTTGGAATTCTGCGTCGCGCGTGCGCGCGCCTTCGACTGCAGTGATATAAGCGAAATCGACGCCCGTTGCGCCAAGCTCCGCCCAATTGGGACGGCCATTGCTTTGGGTGACCACAATGCCTTGAACCGGATATTCATCGCGCGACGGTGCCCAAGCGGTCACATAACGCCAGCCCGCATAGACCGCGAGCGCGATGCAAAGCATGATAATGCCCCACCGGACGAATTGGCGTTTACCCCCAGTCATGCGACCCTCTGTTCAAGCATGTGATTCGTCCCTCTAGGCGTTACCGCCGCGCGAAGTCGATAGCCGTTGCGCAATGGCTGTCCGAATGCAGAAGATTTTACGCTGCGCCGCGCTCAGCTTTTGATGTGCAACACGCAAATGAGCGTGAACAGCCGGCGGGCAGTGGCAAAATCGACCTCAACTTTACCATCAAGTCGTTCCATCAACAATTCGGCTGCTTCATTGTGCACGCCGCGCCGCGCCATATCGATGGTTTCGATTTCGGCAGCACTCGCCTTGCGAATTGCCTGATAGTAACTGTCGCAAATGGCGAAATAGTCTTTCACCACCCGGCGGAAACGGCCCAAGCTGAGGATGAGCATTTCATGTGGCGCATTATCGGGCCGGCGAATGTCGAGGATGAGACGGCCGTCGGCGACGCTGATGCTCAGATGATATGGCCCGGCATAGCCATCCCCCATATCGCGCAGCGGCTTGAAAAAGTTATCTTCGATCAGATCGAAGATCGCGACGCGCCGCTCCTGCTCGATATCGGCATTGCGCCGAAGTATCGTTGCTTCGTCTAGGTCAACTTTGATGATGCGCGGGTCGCTCATGCTGCTGTGTTAGCTTGAGATATTTTTGGGGCAAGCGCTATCCCGTTTGTGGGACATGTTGTTGTCCGATTGTTGTCCACAGCCATATCCCCGCACTTCTTTTTGTACCCCCTTGCGAAGCCGAACATGCTAAAGGATAGGGAGTCATGGCCGAACTTATCAGACTTGCAGCAGCGATTGAAGCTGAACCCCAACGCCTTCCCCGCAATATTGAGGCGGAGGCCGCGTTTCTTGGCGCAATTCTGATTGATAATAGGGTGATCGAAGATGTTTCGATCAAATTGCAGCCCGACCATTTCTTTGAACCGCTGCACGGCCGCATTTACGAACAGATATTGCGTCTGATGGACCGGAACATGCTGGTGACGCCCGTCACGCTGAAGCCATTTTTCGAGGCCGACGAATCCATGCGGGAGCTTGGGGGCCCGGGCTATTTGATTAAGCTGACGGCAGATGGCGCTGGCTTGATCGGCGCGCGTGACTTTGCGCAGCAGATTTATGACCTCGCGTTGCTGCGTGAATTGGTGACGGTGGGCCGCACATTGGTCGACAATGCGCTCGACACGAGCGAGAGCGTTGACCCCAAGGGCCAGATCGAAGCCGCGGAAAGCGCTTTGTACAAGGTCGCCGAAGGCGAGGGCGAAACCGGCTCGATGAAGAGCTTCCTCACCGCATCGACCGAGGCGATCCGCAATGTTGAAAAGGCATTGCAATCGGGCGGTAGTCTGTCCGGTGTGACCACGGGCCTGGATAGCATTAACGCCAAATGCGGCGGTCTGCACAATTCCGACCTTATCATCCTCGCGGGTCGCCCCGGTATGGGCAAGACATCGCTTGCCACCAACATCGCCTTCAACGCTGCGCGCCGGTGGATCCGCGAACGTGAAGACGGCATTGAAGAAGCGAAGGGTGCTGGTGCCAAGGTTGCGTTCTTCAGCCTCGAAATGTCGGCGGATCAGCTGGCGACGCGTATCTTGGCCGAACAATCGGGCATCAGTTCGGAACTGCTGCGTATGGGGAAAATCAGTCGTGAAGATTTCCGTGAACTGTCGCGCGCGAGCCGCGAGCTGCAGGAATTGCCGCTCTATATTGACGACACGCCCGCGCTGACCATCGCTGCATTGCGTACCCGCGCACGGCGCTTGCAGCGTCGGCATGGCATCGGGCTGATCGTCGTTGACTATTTGCAGTTGCTTCAGGGTTCAAGCCGCTCCGGCGACAACCGCGTCAACGAAATTTCGGAAATTAGCCGTGGATTGAAAACCTTGGCCAAGGAACTGGGACTGCCGGTGATTGCGCTTTCGCAGCTCAGCCGTGCGGTTGAACAGCGCGAGGACAAGCGTCCGATGTTGTCCGACCTTCGCGAATCCGGTTCGATCGAGCAGGACGCCGATATGGTCTGGTTCGTGTATCGCGAAGATTATTACGAAGCGTCCAAGCAGCCCGACCCCGTCAACGAAGCCGCGCATGATGCGTGGAAGGAAAAGATGGAGCGCATCTTTGGTATCGCCGAACTCATCGTCGCCAAGCAGCGCCACGGTTCAACGGGCCGCGTCAGGATGAAGTTCGAAGCGAAGATCACCCGCTTTACCGACCTTGCCGACGACCAATATGCCGATGCGGGCTATGATTGAGGCTTAGGCCAAAATCGCCATGCTAATCCCTAAATCGTCATGCTGAACTTGGTTCAGCATCTTACTTTCTTTCGGGCGCACGAAGTAAGACCCTGAAACGAGTTCAGGGTGACGATGTGAGTAGGGCTCAGTCCCGCAACCGCGCGGACAATATGTAGTTCAACGCCATGTTGCTGCTGAGATGCAGTCCGGACATTGGCGAAAACGCAATGCCTTGCATGTCGACAATCTCGATTCCCGCATCGTTGAGAAGTGCCGTCAATTCATCGGGCGTCAGGAACTTGTCCCAATCATGCGTGCCGCGCGGGACTTGCCCAAGCCGCTCGGCGGCCTCCACGAGGAAGATCCGCGAGGCGGGCGTGCGATTGGGCGTCGATAGCAACAACAAGCCACCCGGCTTCATGTGGCGTTTCAACTCGCCAATGAACACGGCTGGATCATTCACATGCTCAATGACTTCCATCGACGAGACGATATCAAACTGGCCAAGTCCTTGTGCGGCGATTTCGCCTGCGCGATACGTGATCGGTAGTCCCGACAGCGCCGCATGCGCGGTTGCGGCATCGATATTTTCGGGCGCGGCATCAACACCCGTCACGTCCGCCCCCATACGCGCTAGTGGCTCACACAGCAGCCCGGCACCGCAACCGACATCAAGCGCAGACTTGCCTGCGAGCGGGTGACGCGTCTTGCCATCGCCGCCAAAATGCGCGTCGACGGCGGATCGAATGAAGCCAAGCCGCACGGGATTCAACTTGTGCAGCATGGCGCTTGAACCCTTTGGGTCCCACCATTCGGCAGCCAAGCCACCAAAATGGGCGGCTTCCGTAGCGTTTATTGTCGTTGCTGAGCTTGCGTTTGTCATATCCTGTCCCTATCAGGGCCCTCGATTGTAATATAGCGACTTTTCAAGGTTTTCATGGCCCGCATTGTAATGAAATTTGGCGGCACGTCTATGGCCGGAACGGAACGTATCCGCCGTGTCGCGCAATTGGTGAAGCGTCAGGCAGAACGCGGCGACGAAGTTGCCGTCGTTGTCTCCGCGATGGCGGGCGATACCGACCGGCTCGTCAACTTCTGCCGCGAGGCGAACGCGCTGTACGATCCCGCCGAATATGACGTGGTGGTCGCCGCTGGTGAACAGATTACCGCAGGCTTGCTCGCGATAACGTTGCAGGCGCTCGGCTGCGAAGCGCGCAGCTGGTTGGGCTGGCAAATGCCCATCCATACCGACAGCGCCCATGCCAAGGCGCGTATTGGTTCCATCGATACCGACGAATTGCTGGCGTCGATGAAGGCTGGCAATATCGCCGTCATTCCCGGATTTCAGGGCCTGACCGATGATAACCGCATCACCACCTTGGGCCGCGGGGGATCGGACACCTCAGCTGTTGCCGTGGCCGCTGCGGTGAAGGCTGACCGCTGCGATATCTACACCGACGTTGACGGCGTTTACACCACTGACCCGCGCATCGTGGCCCGCGCACGCAAGCTGAAGGCCGTGACCTACGAAGAAATGCTTGAATTGGCATCGGTCGGGTCAAAGGTTTTGCAGACCCGCTCGGTTGGCCTTGCGATGAAGGAAGGCGTGCGCGTGCAAGTGCTGTCTTCATTCGTTGATGAAAGCGCGCCTGACGCCGACAGTATCCCCGGCACGATGATTGTGACCGACGCAGAATTGGAGAAGTATCAAGTGGAACGCCAACTGATCACCGGAATTGCCGCCGACAAGAATGAGGCGAAGATCACTCTGACCCGCGTGCCCGACCGTCCCGGCGCGGTGGCGAACATCTTCTCGCCGCTGGCCGACGCGAACATCAACGTCGACATGATCATTCAAAATGTTGGCCGCGACAAAGGCGAAACCGACGTGACCTTTACCTGCCCGCAGGCCGACCTTGTGCGTTGCACCGACATATTGGAAAACCGCCGCGATGCGATCGGCTACAACCGTCTGATCCCCGATACAAAGGTGACCAAGATTTCCGTCGTCGGCGTCGGCATGAAAAGCCACGCAGGCGTTGCCTCGACGATGTTCAGCTCTTTGGCCGACCGCAAGATCAACATTCAGGCGATTTCGACCTCCGAAATCAAGGTTTCGGTTTTGATTGACGAGGACGAAACGGAATTGGCGGTGCGTGTGCTGCACACCGCTTATGGCTTGGATGCTGAGTAAAGCGCTTTCATTGCCAACTAGCGACCGTTAAGAGAACGCTATGACAAAACTCAAACACCTCATGCAACGCGGCACGGAATTCCTTGGCTGCGACGTCGCCATTATGTGCGGGGCGATGTCTTGGGTTTCGGAACGGAACCTTGTGTCTGCCATTTCCAACGCCGGCGGGTTTGGCGTGATTGCGTGCGGGGCGATGTCGCCTGAATTGCTCGATACCGAAATTGCCGCGACGAAGGCGCTGACCTCCAAGCCATTCGGCGTGAACCTGATCACCATGCATCCGCAAATCATGGAACTGATTGTTGTTTGCGCGAAATATGAGGTGAGCCATGTCGTACTCGCGGGCGGATTACCGCCCAAGGGCAGCATTGAGGCGATCAAGGCATTTGGCGCGAAGGTGATCTGCTTTGCCCCTGCGCTCACGCTGGCGAAGAAATTTGCGCGATCCGGCGTTGATGCGCTGGTCATTGAGGGCAGTGAGGCAGGCGGGCATATCGGCCCAGTGGCGACCAGCGTTTTGGCGCAGGAAATCCTACCTGAGCTGGGCGAGCAACTGCCCATTTTCGTTGCGGGTGGCATTGCCCGTGGCGGCGCGATTGCAAGCTATCTCGAAATGGGTGCGGCCGGTGTGCAGTTGGGCACGCGTTTTGTCTGCGCGCATGAAAGCATCGCCCATCCCAATTTCAAGGCTGCGTTCCTGCGTGCCAATGCCCGCGATGCCGTTGCCAGCGTGCAAATTGATCCGCGCTTGCCCGTCATTCCTGTCCGCGCGCTAAAGAACAAGGGCACTGAGGAATTCACCAAGAAACAGGTCGAAGTGGCCGCGATGCTTGACCGCGGCGAAATCGACATGGAAACGGCGCAGCTTGAGATTGAGAAATATTGGGCAGGGGCATTGCGCCGCGCGGTGATTGACGGCGATGTTGAATATGGCTCGGTCATGGCCGGCCAGTCGGTTGGCATGGTCCATGTCGAACGGCCTGTGGTCGATATCATTGCCAAGCTGGTCGACGAAGCGAACACTGCGCTGGCGCGTTAAGCCTATCACACGCTCCATATAGCGAATATCGTTAACCGTCTTGCCAACGCAACACAGCGTGCGCATATCGGTGCCATGACTGACAACATCGCGACGGAACTCACCCAGCTCGACCCCGCATTCGTGACCACGACACGCATTGCGACAGCGATTGGATTGCTGCCCTTTGTCATTGGCGCAGGCGTGCTTGAGGTTGCGCAAGCCGCCCCTCCGGGCAGTTTCATTGTGCCGATGCTGCTTTTCTATGTCTTTGTCGCGTTCACAGTCCCGGCGCGCAAATACAGGCATTGGGGCTATGATATGGGCACCGACCGGCTGCGCATTGTGCGTGGTTACATGTTTTATCGCGACACGATCGTCCCGTTCGGGCGCATCCAGCATATCGATGTTGACCAAGGGCCAATTGACCGGCGCTACGGCCTTGCCACGCTGACGGTGCACACGGCGGGCAACCATAACAGCAAAGTCGCGTTGCCCGGTCTGGCCAATGCCGACGCGCTGGCGATGCGAGAGGCCATTCGCGCTGCCATCCGGCAGGACAGCTTGTGAACGAAACCGTTGATGGCGAACGGCTGCATATTAGCGGCTTGCTGGTGGGCTTTGTCTCGGGCCTTCCGCAGTTGGTGTTTCCAATGGTTGCCGCGATCTTCGGTGTCCGAAAAGCCGACAATCCGGTTCTCATTCCCATTGTCATCGCGGTTGTTCTTTTATTCAGTCTGTTCTTTCGCTGGTTGGCATGGCTGCGGTTTCAATATTTTGTTGGCGAACATGACATTCGTGTCGAGAAAGGGATTTTGAACCGGACGGCGCGCTCCATCCCCTATGAGCGTATTCAGGATGTCAGCATCGAACAAAAGCCGCTCGCCCGCATGATGGGTTTGGGTGAGGTCAAGTTTGAAACCGGTGGCGGCGATGGCGACGACGCGAAACTGAGTTTCGTCACCTTGGAAGAAGCAAACCGCCTGCGCGCTTCAATCCGGTCGCGTAAGGCTGGGGTGGCGGTCGCTGCTCCGGCAGACGCGCCAGCGCCTGTGGAAGAAGACGCACACCCGATATTCGCGATGGATGGCCAGCGGGTATTCGTGTTTGGCCTCTATTCCTTTTCGCTCGTGATTTTCGCAGTGCTCGGCGGTCTTGCGCAGCAATTTGATTTCTTGCTGCCTTTTGATTTCTGGGACTTCAAACATTGGATCGGGCTTGCCGAAGAGCGCGGTGTGAGCGTGAGCCAGATCAACGGCGTTGGTTTGTTCGCGCAGCTGATCTTGGCCTTCGGGGCCATTACCAGCCTGATTTTCATTGGCTTTGCGACCGGCGTGGTGCGCACGATTTTACGTGAGCATGGTTTCCGGCTCGACCAGACCGCCAAGGGGTTTCGCCGTCGGCGGGGTCTGTTTACACTCACGGACGTTATCGTGCCCACACACCGGGTGCAGGCGGCACTTGTGCAAACGGGGCCATTCCGGAAACGCCGTGGCTGGCACAGCCTGAAATTTGTCAGTCTCGCGCAGGACAGCAAGCAAGAGACCAACTATGTCGCCGCACCCTTTGCCACACTGGATGAAGTGTGGAGCATCGCAATAGCCGCCGCAATCGCCGCGCCCGATGGCGATGAACGAATGCAGAGGGGCGCTGCCACATATTGGCTGACGCAGCTTTTGTTCATCGTGCCCGTGCTGTTGACCGCCATGGCTGCGCTGGTGATTTTCGCGGATGCCCCCATTGGCCGCACGACATTGTTGCTGCTGTTACTGTTCCTTCCGGGCGCGCTTTTCTGGCTGGACTGGCGGCAATATCGTTTCGGACTGGATGACCATCAGTTGTATGTGAGGCGCGGCTGGTGGCGGCAACAGATGACGATTGCGCCTCAGGTGAAGGTGCAAAGCGTTGAAATTGCGCAAGGCCCGTTGTCGCGGCGGCAGGGCCTCGCATCGCTTCGTTTCGGCATTGCTGGCGGGACGATGGAGATGATCGCGCTGCCGCTCGCTACTGCTGTCGCTATCCGCGATGCCGTGATGGAAAAGGTAGCTGCCGTCGATTATTCAGCGATCAATCAATCGCGTTAGCAACCTGCGTTTCGATCACGCTGCCATCATCCTTGCGCAAGGTCATGACCACCTTTTTTGCGGCCCAATCAATGTCGATTTGACCAAAGTTGGCAATGCCCCAAAAACCACCCGTCCGGCTTGGATCAGGTTCGCGGTCACCGCCGTCGCCTTTGCCAAAGGCGAAGTTCAGCGAGCTGGATGTAAAGTCCCACAACGGTTTGGAAAGGCCCGGCGCATTGGTCTTGTAAAAGCCACCGGAATGCCGGTCGCCGGTCAGGAATATCGCATTATTGACCCGCTTTTGACCCAATAATGCATAAAGGCGGTCGCGCTCTTTTGGGAAATTGGACCAGCTTTCGAAATTATGCGCGTCGGTTATCACCTGCGTCGATGAAATGATGAAGCGTACGTCTGCTGGCTTATCCAGTTCCTGTGCCAACCATTCCCATTGCGCGCTGCCCAGCACGGTCGCTTTGGGGTCCATATTGGGGATGTACCAGCCAAGCGTAGGCGATGGATCGCGATAGGTCATGGAGGCCAAGTCGGAACGGAAAAAGCGCGAATCAAGGATGATGAACTGCACCCGCTTGCCCTGCGGACCGACGATCCGGCTTTCATACACACCGGGGCGGGCGCGCACTTCGTCGGATGCGCCCCAATAGGTTTCATAGGCTTTCTCGGCCCATTCTTTGAACGCGAACGATCCGCCGGCGTCATTGGCGCCATAATCATGGTCATCCCATGTGGTCATCATGGGGATGCTGCGCCGGAATCGGTCAAATTCAACGCGGCTGTTTAGCTTTTTATAGCTCGCGGCCAGCGTTGGGATGTCCGCCCCATTTGTTGGCCGTGTATCGCCATAGACATTGTCGCCGATCAACAGAAACGCCTGCGGATTTTGCGCGGCAATCACGTCCCAGAATTTCATGTCGCGGTTTTCGTTGAGGCAGCTGCCGAATGCAAAACGTGTGATAACCGTATCCGCAGAAAGCGCTGGATTGGCTGGTGCCTTAGGCAGCTTGACGTCCAGCGCAGCATAATATGGGCGCAATGCCTCCTGCGCGCTTTTTGGAGCAAGCTGCGGCGGTGTCACCGTGCTGGCGCATCCCGAAAGAAGCAGGACGAATAGGGGAAGGGCATATTTCATGAGCGCAACTTGCCTTTGATCAACAATTGGGTTGCCCCTTCCTCGTCTTTGGAAAGCAGCGCGTCAATCCCGTATACATTGGCGAGGTTTTGCGCGGTGATGACATCATCAACCTTACCCTGCGCAAACACGGAACCCTGATGCAGAAGCACGACATGGTCCGCAAAGCGCACTGCGTGGTGCAAATCATGCAGGACCGCGACGACGCCTCTGCCGCCCCGTGCCTGCTGTCGCAACAGATCCAGGATGTCGAGTTGATAGCCAGGGTCGAGGTTGGCCAAGGGTTCGTCGGCGAGTATCCATTCCGGCCCTCCAGCCAACACGCGCGCCAGCAATACGCGCGCGCGTTCGCCGCCGGACAACTGGGTGATAGGGCGCTGCGCAAAGCCATCGGTTGCGGTTGCGTGCATGGCGGCGGCAATGGCCCTGTGGTCATCGGGTGACGCCGCTGAACCGCGCGCGTGGGGTATGCGGCCAAGCGCAACCAACGCTTCGGACGTGATCGCCCAATGCGTTTCCGCGCCTTGCGGCAGCAGTCCAATGCGCTTGGCACGCGTCGGTGCGGGCATGGCCGTAATATCTTCGTCGCCCAGTTTTGCTGTGCCGCTATTGGGTTTCAGCAGGCCCGCAAGGCAGGCCAGCAATGTCGATTTGCCTGCGCCATTGGGGCCGAGGATGACGCTGAATTTGCCCGCTTCAAACGTGGCGCTGACCCCCTCAAGCGTTGGCGCGTTGCCATGGGCGAAGCCGAGATTTTGGACATTCAGGTTCATGCTGCACCCTTACGATAGCGTAAAAGCAACAGCAGGAAGAACGGCGCGCCAAGCACTGCCATGGCAATGCCAAGCCGCATTTCACCGGGGCCGGGGATGAGACGCACGAGGCTGTCTGCCGTGAGCGTTAAAATCGCGCCACCCAAGGCAGAAGGCAGCAAAATGCGGGAAGGCTGTTCGCCATAAAAGCTGCGTATGAGGTGCGGCACGATTAGCCCGACAAAGCCAACTACGCCCGACACGGCGACGGATGCGCCAACCGACAGACCAACGCCAAGGACGATCAGCCACTGCAGCCGGAACATATCGACACCAAGGCTTTTGGCGCCATTCTCGCCCAAGGTTAACGCATCCAGCGCGCGGCCTGTGGTCAGCAACAACAAAGCGCCAATGGCCATGAACGGCAGCGCGGTCAGCACGTCTTCCATCAGCCGGTCGGTCAGTGCACCCATCAGCCAGTTGATGATTTCACTGGCGGCAAACGGGTTCGGCGCGATGCTGATGACAAAGGCGGTTAATGCTCCCGTCAGCGTGGACAAGACCATGCCGCCCAATATGAACCCGATTGGCCCGCCACCGCGGCCGATCGCCAGCAGCAAAAGGATGCTGGCACCTGCGCCAATCATCGCGTAGCCGAATAGGCCAAAGGGCACAAGGTTGATGCCCAAGAAGATCGCCAGAACGCCGCCCAGAGCAGCGCTGGCCGAAACCCCCAGCACGGTCGGGTCGGCCAATGGATTGCGCAAATAACCCTGCAGCACAGCGCCCGACAGCCCAAGGACTGCCCCAACGCAAAGTCCAAGGAGCGCGCGGGGCAGGCGAAGTTCAAGGAAAATCCAGCCATCGGCATTGTCGGCGGCCCACGACATCGGCCAAATCCAGACCTTACCCGCCATTAGCGAGAGCAGGAACGCCGCCAGCGTGAGCAGCAGCAAAACACCCGTCATGAAACGCGCTGTCATTGGCCACCTCCACTTGCGTGCTCAATCAGCGATGCCCGTGTCTTGGACAAGATGGCGGACACTTTCACGATCGTCGGACCGCCGCAGAATAACATCTTGTCGGGAAAATCGACGATGTGCGTTTTGTCGCCCAAATGCCGCAATAGCCTTTGCCGGGCGCTAAGCGCTCGGGCATCTTCGCCCTGCGCGCTGGTGGGCATGAAGATGACCGCCGGCGGATTACGCATGAGGGTCTCCAGCGGCAATATGCCCCATGACGCCAGCCCATATTCGGCGCTGGCATTGCGAAATCCGTGACGCTGTAACAGTTCGTCTTGC
>JBILBJ010000035.1:0-12219 GCA_044353705.1 Sphingorhabdus sp.
ACGGGCCTTCAAATAACAAGGCGAGGGTCAACAATGGCGGCACGGCAAAGATGCTGGCCCAGACCACATACGCAAGCATGTCGACCTTACCCGCGGCGCGCGAGACCATATTGCCACTCGACCAGCAAAAGGCCGCCGTTACGACGAGCATCAATCCCAATGGCGTCGCGCTGCCGTCCGAATGGGTCAGAATGACGGCCAGCCCGCTTGTCGCTAACGCTAGTGCAGCCCATTGGAATTTGCGCACCCGTTCACCCGTCAGCCGCATGGATAGGGCAATGGTAAAGAAGACCTGGATCTGGACGACCAGTGAGGCGAGGCCCGGAGTAATATCGCCTTTCATCGCCAAAAACAGCAGGCCGAACTGCCCGGCCCCGATCAGTACGCCGTACGCCGCCAGATTGGACAAAGGCACCGCTGGCCGTTTTAGGAAAAATGCCGCGGGCAGAAATGCACACGTAAAACGCAGCGTCGCAAGCCATAAAGGCGGCAAATGGGCCAGCGCCAATTTGATGACGACAAAATTCGTGCCCCACACCGCCATCACTGCAATCGCGAGCAGAAGGTGCAGGCGTGGTAGGGCGGCGTTTTGTGGCATAAATGTCCCCCTAACCGCTCCGCCCGTTTTTGCGAACAGTTAATCCAGCGGTACAACTTCCACCGGCAGATCGCTGGCAATTGCGCCGCAATATTGTTCGGGCCAATGCGCAAAGGGGCGCACGGCCCCTTCGGTGCGCCAGCAGTTCACGCGCGCCAGATCAGCGTCTGCCATGACCCACGCCCCCTGCCCTTCGGTCCCTATCGCCACAACGCCGTCGTCCGGACTATCGCCATCAGGCGGAACGAACAGCCCTGCCGCACCATAATTTTCGTCCAGCGCCGGCGACCATGGCGCCATGCCAACGGTCGGTGCCTGCACCACAAAAATTTGGTTTTCCAATGCCCGCGCCTGTGCCCCAATCCGAACGCGGTGATAGCCTTGCAAACTGTCGGTGCACGACGGGCAGAGAATGGCCTGTGCGCCAGCTTGTGCCTGCGCACGCGCGATCATCGGGAATTCGATATCATAGCAGGTAGAAATGCCCAGCATTCCCAAAGATGTCCGAAATACCCGCAGGCTTTTTCCGCCCTTAATGTCCCAGGATTCACGTTCGAACCGGGTCATCATGATCTTGTCCTGATACGCCGTTTGCCCGTCCGGCATATACAGGGTCGCCCTGTTTACAATCTGCCCATCGTCATCGCCAAAGGGTCGGGTTCCGCCGAGCAGGATAACCCCAAATTTCCGGGCGAGATCAGCATAATGGGCGTCAATTAGCGGCCCCAGTGCAACCACTGCCCGCAACGAAGCATGCAGATCGCTCGCCGTCGCTTTGTCGATCGCGGCCAATTCCATCGCCGCATATTCGGGAAACACCAAAAGCTGTGCGCCTTGCGCCGCGGCATCGCCCACCCACTGCCAGACTTTCGCTTGCCAACTGGCAAAGCTATCGGGTTGCCCGATGGGATATTGGGCCGCCGCAATACGGACCGACGCGGTCACAGGTCACGCATCCAGAATTGCATGGTATGCGCGCTTTCGAAATCATCGCCCAGATCCTGCCATTCAAGCGTTCCGGTCAAACCTGGCACCGGCGCATAGCCGCGGGCGCGCCAGAATGGATGCAGATCGCGAGGCGTTTCGGGCCGCATAGGATGATCGTCAGGGCGGATCACCGCACAAAAGGCGGTTTGCCGTGCCCCTGCAGCACGTGCAGCCTCTTCTCGCGCGTCAAAAAACTGGTGTCCAATGCCTTGCCCCTGATATTGCGGCAGCAGAACGGATTCCCCGAAATAGAATATCTGCGCAACATCCATTCCTTGGTCACAGAAGGGTTTCTGGATGTCCGCCTTCTGTCCCGCCAATGGAGACGCCGTAGCCGCGCCGATGATTGCGCCCCCGTCCCGGGCAACGACAAGCACCGATCCCGGTTCGCGCACAAATTCGGCCAGATAACTAGTTTCATACTCTGCACTGCCATCATACAGATAGGGCCAGCTGCGAAAAACCCGGATCCGCAAATCAGACAGCGCCGGAATGGCGGCCCAGCGCTCCTCGGAATCCGTCAAGGAACGGACGTCTACGGTCATGAAACCTGCGCGATCCAGTCGGCAAGATTATAATAGACCGAGACGCGCGTGATTTTGCCGTCTGCGACCTCAAAGAAACCGCCAGCTGGCAAGCTGTAGCTCTGGCCATGCGCTGCAGGGAAGCCTTCATCTGCAACCTTGTAAATCCCGTCGACGATGAATTCCGCCGCCGCGCGCCGGCCATCTTCGCTGGTCATAATCACAATGTTACGCAGCTGTTCACTATAGGCATGGTCCATGCGGCCAAGAAAGGCGCGAAAGGCCAGCTTGCCGGTTTCACGGTCGCCTTGATTGATATCATGCGCTACATTGTCATCCAGACATGCCAAGATGCCTTCAACATCCATGGCATTGAATGCAGCATAATATGCGCCAATCAGCGCCGCCGTTTTTTCACGCGTGTCGGGCATGTATCATTGTGTCCTTTAACCTGATGAATTGCATTTCGATTAAGTCAGCGCAGCAAGGATTGTCCAGTAAGATAAATTGTCCAGACTTTCATAGGATTTTGAAACGCGATCGCGGCGAACAGCTATCAAAGCGGCGGCCGCCCTTGACTCTGCGCCCAACCCTGCTAATGCCCGCCTCGTTCGGTGGGGCGACGGCTCCACCGGCAACCGTCCGAGACAGTTGGTGAACGGAATTTGCCGTTCTTAATTTCCAGCCTAGACGGGGATAGAGATTTCAGGACTGGCTTTTGCCATCCTTCGCCACCGCTCCCGATTTTAGATCGTGTGAGTTCGGCATGAAACTTCCCCACGGACTGAAGTCAGCGGATCGCCCAGCCGGGTGTTTCGCTTTTCGTGTTGGATTTTGTCGGCTTGCCGGCGAAGTCTGAAAAAGGAGTAATGCATGAACCGTTCTGAAAAGACCGAAACAGTTGCATCGCTGAACGCCACTTTCAATGAAGCGGCGGTTGTCGTCGTCACCCGTAATCTCGGGCTGACGGTTGCACAATCGACCGACCTTCGTTTGAAAATGCGGGATGCTGGTGCAAGCTATAAGGTTGCCAAGAACCGTCTTGCCAAAATCGCTCTTGAAGGAACGCAATATGGATCGGTAGCTGAATTGCTTACCGGCCCTACGGCGCTCGCCACATCGTCGGACCCGGTTGCAGCTGCAAAGATTGCTGTCGAGTTCGCAAAGACCAATGACAAACTTGAAATTGTCGGCGGCGCGATGGGTGACACGTTCCTTGATGTAAACGGTGTAAAGGCGCTGGCTTCGTTGCCATCGCTCGACGAACTGCGCGGCACGCTTATCGGGCTTCTCCAAGCACCGGCAACGAAGCTTGCACAGCTGTCGACCGCACCTGCTGCGAAATTGGCACGCGTTTTTGGTGCCTATGCTGACCAAAAGGCAGCATAACTTTTTTGAATTAAACCGGCTGCGTCCCATGGTTTTAACCGGCTGGGCGGGCCCTACAGATATGACAGAAAATCGGAGTGTTATTTAAATGGCTGATATTGAAAAGCTCGTAGACCAACTTTCGGCATTGACCGTTCTTGAAGCGGCTGAACTTGCTAAGGCTTTGGAAGAAAAGTGGGGCGTTAGCGCCGCTGCTGCTGTTGCTGTTGCTGGCCCTGCTGCCGCTGCTGCACCAGCTGCTGAAGAGCAGACTGAATTTGACGTTATCTTGACCGGCGACGGCGGCAACAAGATTGCAGTCATCAAGGAAGTCCGTGCGATCACCAACCTTGGTCTGACCGAAGCAAAGGCTCTTGTTGAGTCCGCGCCAAAGGCGATCAAGGAAGGCGTAAACAAGGCAGAAGCCGAAGACATCAAGGCGAAGATCCTTGCAGCCGGCGGAACCGTCGAACTGAAGTAATTCGGTTTCCCTTACGGGATATAAAAAGGGGCGGCCTAGCGATAGGCTGCCCCTTTTTTATTGCCGCGCGTTCGGCACCAATAAACGGAAATATTCCGGCCCTTTTCTTTTGAAAATCCTGCGAGTTGCGGGCAGTCATGGCGAATGAGTAACAACGCCGACCTCGCCGCCCTGATTCGCAACATTCCGGACTATCCCAAACCGGGCATCATGTTCCGCGACGTCTCTAGCCTGCTGCTCGACGCCGACGGCTATCGCATGACCATTGATCGGCTCGCGGCGCTGGTGGACCCCGATACGCAGCTTGTCGCGGGGATTGAGGCACGTGGCTTTATCGTGGCGTCTGCTCTGGCATATGTGCTTGGCCTTGGCCAATTGATGCTGCGCAAGCCGGGGAAGCTGCCCGGCGAAAAAATCGGCACGGATTATACGCTCGAATATGGCACCGACCGCATTGAAATGCATGTCGGCCACGTGCAGCCTGACCAGAAAGTGCTGATGGTTGACGATTTGATTGCCACGGGCGGTACGGCTCTGGCTGGCGTCGACTTAATCCAGCAAGGCGGCGGCAGGGTTGAACAGGCATTGTTCATCGTTGACCTGCCTGACCTCGGCGGCGCGGCCAAGTTGCGCGCCCAAGGTGTGCGGGTGGCATCGCTGATTGGTTTTGACGGCGACTAAGCGCGCCACAAAATTCCGTTTAACCTTGCGGATAACGTGCAGCACATGTCTTGATTTTGGATGGCTCCGGCCGCGTCCCACTGACTTCAAAACGGGCGATATATCCACCCAATTTCAATTGCTCTGTAAATCCGGTCAAACGATACCCCACGGCATCAAATTCGCAGAACAATAGCTTTGGCGGAATACCATGTTGGGCGGTGGGTCGATCGCGGTCAACGACAATGACTTGTCCGCCCTTGGCGAGCGCGGGCCGCATGCGCCAAAGGAACGCATAGGGCTCGCCTATTTCATGATACATATGCACCATGAAAACGCGGTCAAAGCTGCTTTCTGGCAACCGGGGATCATCCAGAGCGCCTTCCTTGATCGCAACATTATCGAGCTGTTCGCGCGTGACCCGGTCACCAAGTCGGTCAAGCGCATCCCGATTGATATCCTGCGCGAGCACGCGCCCTTTTGGTCCAACGCGGTCCGCAAGGCGGATGGTGTAATAGCCTTCGCCTGCCCCGATATCGGCCACCGTGGTCCCAAGCTGGATCCCCGCCCAATCCATCACGAATTCGGCCTCTCCGGCTTCATCACGCGCTGCCTCAGTCGAAAATTCGGTATCGCCCGCTGTGGACACCAGACGTTCCGCGCGCGGGAATGCTGCGGCGCTCTCGCTGCGTTCGTCTGCGGTGCCCGCTGGCGTGCAGCCGCTCGCAAATAGCAGTGGGGCCGCAACGATCGCCAGAAAGCTCAAACGGGCGTTCGTGCGCATGCCTAGCGCGCCTTACGCGTCGGCCATCGCAACCGCAGGGGTCGCAGCCTGTTGATCGAAGTTCAGGAAAACATCCTTCACCCAATGCGGCAAGGGAATGGGGCGATGCGTATCGAGGTCCACATGCACGCTGACGAGGTCAACTGTTGCGCGCAAATCGTCTGAGCCATCTTCGGTAATACCATGGATTTCCACGATTTGAGTCATGCTGGTCCGCCCAGTCGCAACCGTGCGCGCCATCACCTCAATAAGCTCGTCCGGCTTAATCGGCGCGAACCATGTGACGGTCGCCTTTTTGACATGAAACTCCAACGGCGCGCCATCGGCATAATCGCGGAATTTCACCGCGCGCCAATATTCGGTGACCGCAACATCGGCATAATCGAGATAGCGCGCGTTAAAGACGACGCCCTGCGCGTCCGTCTCGGACCAGCGCACGCGGAAACGGTGATGGAAAGCAAACTCGGTGCGCGCCATGTCAGATTGCCTTTGATTGGCCAGGGGTGTTGACCCCCATCGATTGCAGATAACGCTTCACGTTCCGTGCAGCCTGACGCAGGCGATGCTCATTTTCAACCATAGCGATGCGGACATAGCCTTCGCCGTCCTCGCCATATCCCACACCCGGCGCGACCGCGACCTTCGCTTCGGTCAGCAACTGTTTGGAAAATTCAAGGCTGCCCAAATGCGCAAGCGAAGGTGGCAAGGGTGCCCATGCGAACATCGACGCCTTTGGTGGAGGAATGTCCCACCCTGCACGGCCAAATGCCTCAACCAGAATATCGCGGCGCTTGTGATAGAGCTGGCGATTTTGTTCAACAATGTCTTGCGGGCCATTTAATGCAGCGCACGCCGCCGCCTGAATAGGCGTAAATGCCCCATAATCGAGATAACTTTTGACGCGCGTCATCGCGGCGATCAGTTCGCGGTTACCCACGGCAAAGCCGATACGCCAACCGGCCATCGAATAGGTTTTGGACAATGACGTGAATTCAACGGCCACATCTTTACCGCCCTTCACCTGCAAAATGGACGGAGTCGGGTTGCCGTCAAAATAGAGTTCTGAATAAGCAAGATCGGACAATATCCAGACCTTGTTGTCTTTCGCCCAAGCGACCAACCGTTCGTAAAAAGCCAGATCGACGGTTTCTGCTGTGGGGTTGGACGGATAATTGACCACAAGGATCGACGGCCGCGGGACTGTGAACGCCATGGCGCGCTCCAGCGACCGGAAATAATTTTCATCAGGCGTCGTGGGTACGGACCGAATGGTCGCGCCCGCGATGATGAAACCGAACGTGTGGATCGGGTAGCTTGGGTTCGGCGCCAAGACGACGTCGCCCGGCGCAGTGATAGCGGTTGCGAGGCTCGCAAGACCCTCTTTCGAACCCATTGTCACGACGACTTCGGTTTCGGGATCAACATCCACCCCAAAGCGGCGCGCGTAATAATTGGCCTGCGCCTTACGGAGGCCGGGAATACCTCTGGAAGCCGAATAGCCATGGGCATCGGGCTTTTGCGCGACTTCGCACAATTTTTCGATGACATGCGGCGGCGGCGGCAAATCAGGATTGCCCATGCCCAGATCGATAATGTCCTCTCCCGCACCACGGGCCGCCGCGCGCATCGCATTAACTTCAGCGATGACATAAGGCGGCAGACGCTTGATGCGGTAGAATTCTTCGGACATTGGCTCCCGTTTCCGGTTAGATGATTACAGAGCCACCCTCATGCGCGAAGTTTTCGTGCATTTCCAGAAAAAGCTTTCGGTCCGCGGATTAGCGCGGCCGATTGCCTTTCGCTTTGTGCCGCACGCCATGCTTTGACGGCGGTGGCCCATCATTGCGGAATGGACGCACACCGTCACGGTTCGATCCACCACGTGGACCTCCGCGCGGTGGTCCGTCACCGCGAGGCCCATCGCCGCGTGGATTGACGCCCAATTGGGCACGCTGCGGACGACCACCATCGCGGCCTCCATCGCGACCCATGCGCTTGTTTTCACGCGCAGCTTCACGTGGCGGGCCATTGGCTTGCACGATCTCGACATCATTGTCTTCGTCATGCCCCGGCTGCGCGATTGCCTTGGCAAATTTTGCAACAGCGGCAGCAGCGATACCCACATGGGTTTCGTTCGCTGCAATCCGGATGGCACCAATGTCGTTCTTGGTCACGCCGCCACGGCGGCACAGCAGCGGCAATATCCATTTTGGATCTGCATTGTTGCGGCGGCCAACGTTCAGCTTGAACCAAACAGAATCGTCAAATCCGGCGCGATGGTCATCATGCGGACGTTCGCGCGTGCCGTCATCCAGCATGTCTTCTGCCTGCGGCATTTTAGCGCGATGCACACGGACAAGTGCAGCGGCGATGTCTTCAGCCGACATCGTTTCGAGCAGCTTTGCACCCAATGCACGATCTTCCTCTTCGACTTCGACGGGTGTCAAAAGTGTTTCGAGAAGACGTTCATGGTCCTTGGCGCGGATATCCGCAGCAGTCGGGACTTTAATCCAGTCTGCCTCAATCTTCGCGCCGCGCAACATCGATTCAACGCGCTTGCGGCGCTGATAGGGCACGATGAGAACTGCCGTACCCTTACGACCCGCACGCCCGGTGCGTCCAGACCTGTGCTGAAGCCCTTCGGCATCGCGTGGCAATTCGACGTGGACCACCAATGACAGGTTCGGCAAATCGATACCGCGCGCCGCAACGTCGGTTGCAACGCATACACGGGCACGGCGGTCACGCAGCGCCTGAAGCGCATGATTGCGCTCTGACTGCGAATGCTCACCCGACAGCGCAACGACGTTGAAGCCGCGCTCGGTCAGACTTGCGTGCAAACGGCGCACATTTTCACGCGTCGCACAGAACAGAATAGCCGTTTCGGCCTCATGCAGACGCAGCAGATTCACAACTGCGTTCTCAATGTCCGGTGGAGCGACCGTTACGACCTGATAGCTGATGTCACCATGGCCGCGGTCTTCGCCAACAGTCGAGATGCGCAGGGCGTCTTGCTGGTAACGCTTGGCCAGCGACACGATTGGTTTCGGCATAGTCGCCGAGAAAAGCAAAGTGCGGCGGCCTTCGGGCGTCGCGTTCAATATTTCTTCGAGTTCCTCGCGGAAACCCATGTCGAGCATTTCGTCAGCTTCGTCGAGAATCGCGACTTTCAAAGCGGACAGGTCAAGTGCGCCACGCTCCAAGTGATCGCGCAAACGGCCGGGGGTCCCAACGACGATTTGTGCACCTTGATTGAGCGTGCGGCGTTCTTTCGACGCGTCCATGCCGCCAACGCAGGTAGCGATGCGTACGCCAGCCTTGGCATAAAGCCACATGAGTTCGCGGCTGACCTGCAGGGCCAGTTCGCGCGTTGGAGCGATGATCAGTGCGGCGGGTTCGCGCGCAAGGCTAACCAGTCCACCATCAAGGATTTGCGGTGCCATGGCCAAGCCAAAAGCAACGGTTTTGCCTGATCCAGTCTGGGCCGACACGACAAGGTCGCGGCCTTCGGCCTCAGCTGTCATGACAGCAGATTGAACAGGGGTTAAAGCAGTATAGCCACGAGCGGTGAGCGCTTCATCAAGAAGCGGGGGAAGATTTTCAAACGTCATTATTGCGCGCCTTTGCGCCCTTTTTTACCTAATGTCCATGCTGCGCCGCACAACAAAACAATCTTCGACAATTTTCTGACATTTGTTATGCATTGAATATGGCCGATTCACCGAAATTCCCACCCTTCATGGATCCCGACCAATTCGCCAAAATGCTGGAGGGTTCGGCAGCCTCTGCGGCAGACCCAATGAAGGCATATCGCGCCGCGATGGACGCGTGGGGGACGATGCTGGCGCCACTGGCCAAGGCCGGTCGCAGCAAAATTGACCCGTCGGATCGCCGCTTTGCTGCACCTGAATGGGAACATCCCGTTTTCGACTTGGTGCGGCAGGGATATCAGGTGATGTCTGATTATATGCTTGGCGCTGCCGACCAGCTGGATGGCGTAGCCGATAGTGACAAAGCAAAAATGGGCTTTGCCTTGCGGAGCATTGTCGAAGCGATGAGCCCGGCAAATTCGCCATTCACCAACCCGGTCGCGCTACAACGGGCGATGGAGACCAACGGTGCCAGCCTGATGTCGGGCATGCAGAACCTGATGACAGATTTGCAACGCGGTCAGTTAACACACAGTGATTCTGCTGCCTTTAGGCTTGGCGAAAACATCGCCGCAACGTCGGGCAAAGTCGTCCATCAAACGCCGTTATACCAGCTGATCCAATATGATCCGGCGACCCCGGACGTATTGGCAACGCCGCTGATTATTTTTCCGCCATGGATAAACCGGTTCTACATTCTCGACCTGACGGCCGAAAAAAGTTTCATCAAATATTGCGTTGACCACGGCATCACCGTTTTTGTCGTGTCTTGGAAATCTGCAGACAGTTCGATGAAGGACATTGTCTGGGACGATTATATCGCGGCGCAGATCGATGCGATTGATACCGTACGCGACGGCCTTGGCGTGCCAGACGTGCATGCGATAGGATATTGCGTTGCCGGAACGACCTTAGCCGCAACGCTTGCCGTCCTTGCCGCAACCGGCGGTGCCGACAAGGTTCGCAGCGCGACATTTTTTACCGCGCAAGTCGATTTCAGCACGGGCGGCGAATTGCTGAATTTCATCGACGACAGCCAGATCGCGATGGTCGAAACGTTGAGCGCACCGCATGGCTATTTGGACGGTCGCTTCCTTGCGCTGACGTTCAACATGCTGCGCGGCAAGGACCTGATTTGGTCAACGGTCGTCAAAAATTATTTGCTCGGCGAAGATTATCCGGCGTTCGATCTTCTGCACTGGAATGGGGACGTCACCAATCTTCCGGCCAAATGGCACAAAGCCTATCTGACGGATCTTTATCGCGATAACCGTCTGGTTGAGCCCGATAGTCTATCTGCGCTTGGTACGCCGATTGATTTGCGTCGCGTGCAAACGCCTTCCTATATTCAGGCTGGGCGCGAAGACCATATTGCGCCGGCCGAAAGCGTTTGGAAGTTACAGGATTACCTGAGCGGCCCTGTCAAATTCCTGTTGGCGGGCAGCGGACATATTGCGGGCGTGGTGAACCCTCCGGCGCAAATGAAATATCAATATTGGACCAACGAAGGCACCGCAGGCTCGCTTGAAGAATTCATCGACGGCGCCACCGAAACCAAGGGCAGCTGGTGGCCCGATTGGCTAACTTGGCTGCTGGACAAGGGCGACTCCAAAGTCCCTGCCAAAGGCCCCCGCATACCCGGCGAAGGCGCATTGAAGGCCTTGGAATCTGCTCCGGGAAGCTATGTAAAAGCGCGATGAGATTCAGTTGACGTTTACGTAAACGTCGACTAATTCTGATTCAGCTATTTTGAGGAGAATCGTGATGCAATTGGAATTCAGTCCCGAAGAACTCGCCTTCCAACAGGAAGTGCGCACATTCATCGCCGAAAATTATCCCGAGAATCTCCGTTCGGTGCAAGACGAAGGGCATGATCTTTCGAAAGAAGATTTTCTGTCATGGCATCGCATTCTTGCGAAAAAAGGCTGGATCGCGCCAGCATGGCCTGTCGAATATGGCGGCACTGGCTGGACCGCAACACAACGTTTCATCTGGTCCGAAGAACTCGCCGCTGCGGATTGCGTCGGCACCATGCCATTTGGCCTGTCGATGGTCGGACCCGTCATCTACACATTCGGCACGCCGGAGCAAAAAGCGCAATTCCTGCCCGGCATCTTGTCCGGCGACGATTGGTGGTGCCAAGGGTATTCGGAACCTGGCGCAGGTTCTGACTTGGCTTCGCTGCGCACAAAGGCCGTCCGCGATGGCGACCATTATGTTGTGAACGGTCAAAAGACATGGACCACGATGGCGCAACATGCTGACTGGGGCTTCTTCCTCGTCCGCACCGATTCCGATGCCAAGGCGCAGGAAGGCATTAGCTTCCTTCTCATTAACATGAAGACGCCCGGCGTAACCGTTCGCCCAATCATCACCTTGGGTGGTGAGCATGAAGTCAACGAAGTATGGTTGGAAGACGTCCGCGTGCCCGTTGCCAATCGCATCTATGAAGAAAATAAGGGCTGGACCTGCGCCAAGTTCTTGCTGGCGCATGAGCGTACCGGCATCGCCGCCGTTGCCCGTTCGAAGCGTGGCGTTGAAAAGATCAAATCCATTGCCCGCACAGAGCAGGACGGTGACCGCCCATTGATCGCCAACCCATTTTTCAAGCGTAAGATTGCGGAACTTGAAATCGATCTGACCGCGTTGGAATTCACCGAACTGCGAAGCCTTGCCGGCGAAGCCGCAGGCAAAGGCCCTGGCCCTGAATCCAGCTTGCTGAAAATCAAGGGCTCTGAAATCCAGCAACGGATTACCGAACTCGCATTGGAAGCGGTTGGCCATTATGGCGCGCCCTATTTCCGCGGATTTGGCGAAGGCGACAACGAACATCCAATTGGTCCGGATTACGCGCACCGCGCTGCTCCGACCTATTTCAACACCCGCAAGACGACGATTTACGGTGGCTCCAACGAGATCCAGCGCAACATCATCGCCAAGATGGTGCTGGGTATTTAATCTAACATTTTGCCGTCACCCTGAACGCGTTTCAGGGTCTTAATGCGCAACGTTGACATTAAGATGCTGAAACACGTTCAGCATGACGGACCACTGGACAGGATAATTATAATGGATTTCAGCTACACCGAAACGCAGGACATGATCCGCGAAACCCTGAGCCGCTTTCTGGCGGACACATATGACTTTGACAGCCGCAACAAGATGAT
>JBILBJ010000198.1:0-3668 GCA_044353705.1 Sphingorhabdus sp.
TGGTCGCTTGGCCATCGCCGCTGGATGATGGGCATTGGCGCAGCCGCCCTGGGCCTGACCATCGCGTTGTTAATCATCCTGCCAAAGCAGTTCTTCCCCGACGGCAATACCGATTTCAGCCGTGTGCGTATTGAAATGGTTCCGGGTACAACGCTTGAACGGACACGCGAAATTACCAATGAGGCTGCTGCGATTATCGAAAATCAGCCTGAGGTAAAAACCGCTCTTCAAAGCTTACGCGAAGGCAGCGCCAGCATCTTCATTACCTTGCATGAAGACCGCGCGCGGACCAGCCAGCAGTTTGAAGAAGATCTAACGCCATTGCTCACAAAAATCGCCGACGCACGCGTCACGTTTCAGGTAAACGGCCCTGGTGGAGGTGGCGGCGGTTCAGGGCGCGACGTTTCGGTGATGTTGTCCGGATCAGATCCCAAAATGCTTGACCGGACAGCGGCAACGCTTGTGGAACAGATGAAGACGCTGCCCGAACTGCGCGCCCCGCGTATTTCCGCTGATTTGCAGCGTCCCGAATTGATCATAACGCCGCGTAATGACCTTGCGTCGCAACTTGGCGTATCGACCGTGGCGCTGAGCCAGACAATTCGCGTCGCGACGCTTGGCGACATTGACCAGAATAGCGCGAAATTCTCGCTCTCTGACCGTCAAATCCCGATCCGCGTGATGCTTGCGAAGGAATCGCGTCAGGACTTGGATGTCATCCGCAACTTGCCGGTGCCATTGGCGAGTGGCGGTTCTGTGCCACTGTCGCGCGTTGCGGACATCAGCTTCGGTGCTGGTCCAACCTCGGTCCAACGCCGCAACCAGAATTTCCGCATCTTCATCGGCGCGGATTTTGCCCCTGGTATCGTTTCGTCCGAGGCCGACAGGAAAATAGACAACCTACCCATCATGAAAAATCTGCCCACTGGCGTATCCCGTGCACCCTTTGGCAGTCAGGAATGGGAACAGGAAATGCAGGGCGACTTCCTCGTGGCGCTGATTTCCGGAACCTTGCTGGTGTTCGCGGTGCTGGTGCTTTTGTACCATCGCTTCATGTCGCCTTTGGTCAACATGGGCTCGCTGCTCTTGGCGCCATTGGGTGGTTTGATCGCCCTTGCGCTTGTTGGTCAGCCAATCTCCATGCCCGTGTTCATCGGCATATTGATGCTCTTTGGCATCGTTGCGAAAAACTCCATTCTGCTGATCGACTTTGCGATTGAGGAAATGGCGCGCGGTGTTCCCAAGTTCCAGGCCATTATGGAAGCCGGTCATAAACGTGCCCAGCCAATCGTCATGACCACGGTCGCGATGACCGCTGGCATGGTACCAACCGCGCTCTCGCTAGGCGGCGACGGCCAGTGGCGCTCGCCAATGGGCACCGTCGTGATCGGCGGCCTGATCGTTTCGACCTTGCTTACGTTGCTGATTGTTCCTGCGGGCTTCAGCCTTGCCGATGGCTTTGAAAAGCGCGTTGGCCCATGGCTGCGCACACGGTTGCTGACCTATGACCCCGACAAGCATGGCGAGAATATTGCCGAACCTGCCAAGCCGACGAGCAACGCCCCCGGCAAAGGCGACTTGGGCGGATTACATCCGGCAGAGTGAGGTGGTAGTATCGCCACCACAAGCACTCGTCATCCTGAACTCGTTTCAGGATAACAGGCAACGGCGGTGTGTTATCCTGAAACAAGTTCAGGATGACGATATGTGGTGTTTCATGTGCAATCCGTTAAGGCAGTGATGTGAAATCTGCCGATAAACTGGGTCAGTCGGAGAAAATCCGTTACGCCGAACGCGATGCTGAACTGCGTCAAATGCGGATTATCGCCACGGCCTTGCTGCTGGCGATGGCCGCCTTGTTCGTCTTCGGCAAATATATGGAAACCCGCTATGACGGCTATTGGGGCTTTCTGCGCGCTTTTGCAGAGGCTGGCATGGTCGGCGGCCTTGCGGACTGGTTTGCGGTCACCGCCTTGTTCCGCCACCCGCTTGGCATCCCCATTCCGCACACCGCGATCATTCCGAATAACAAGGAACGGCTTGGCCGGACACTGGCAAGCTTCCTGCGCACCAACTTCCTGACGACCAAGGTTGTCGCGCGCCGCGTGCAACGCATGGATGTCGCGGGTGCAATGGGCAAATTTTTGAGCGCCCCTGCCGGCGGCGAAGGCCGCATGCGCATGGGTGCCTCTCGCCTTCTGGGCGATATCATCGCCGCGCTGGATGATGAACGGCTTGGCGGTGTGGCCAAAGGCGCGATCCGCAAGCAGCTCGACAAGCTCGATATTGCGCCGCTGCTCGGCCAGTTGTTGACCGCGATGATACGCGAGCGCCGCCATATCCCGGTGTTGGACGGCATCATCAAATGGACTTCTGCCACGCTGGAGGCCAATGAGCATCTCATTCGCCAAATGGTGGAGGAACGCGCCAACACAATCATGCGCTGGACGGGCCTTGACGACAAATTGGCCAACGCCATCGTCAATGGACTGAACAAGCTGCTGCACGAAATGGCGGAAGACCCCGACCATCCTTTGCGGGAAAAGGGTGAAGAGGGCCTCGCCAAGCTGGCGCACGACCTACGCCATGACAAGGAATTGCAGGCGAAGGTCGCCCATTGGAAGGGGCAGCTGCTCGAAAACCCCGCGATGGGCAAATGGATCAACAGCCTGTGGGACCAAGGCCGCGATGGCTTGTTAAAGGCTGCGCGCAATCCCGACGCCGCGCTGGCGGGCAGCTTTGGCGATGCCCTTATCAAGCTTGGCGGCAGGCTTCAGGAAGATTCAGGGCTGAAACTCCAAATCAACCGCTTCGCGCGCCGCGCGATTGTCGGCACGACCGAAAATTACGGCGACAATATTGTGACGTTGGTATCAGAAACGGTTGCCCGCTGGGACGCATCCACCATCACCGACCGCGTCGAAAATGCCGTGGGCAGCGACCTCCAATTCATCCGCATTAACGGCACATTGGTCGGCGGCATGGCGGGCATCGTCATCCACAGCATCGGTTTGCTGATTTAGAGTCAGGACCTAAGCCAATTACAGCGCCGATATCATCCGTTCGGTCGCCTCGGCGGCCAAGCGGGCGGCGCGTTTTAAATTGACCTGAAAATCGCCTGAGCTATCGCCATTGGCATTGTCGCTCGTCGCCTTGATCGCGGCCCATGGCACGTCCATGCGGGCTGCGGCTTGGGCAACGGCGGCGGTTTCCATATCGATGATGTCGCCGCCAAGGACACGGTGCAGGCGGCTGCCATGGTCGTCGTTTTCCATGAAGCAGTCATTGGTGATGATGCGCACTTTCGGAAGACCTGTCTCTGGCATGATTGCGGCGTGATAGGGTTCGGCATGCGCCTCCCCAATCGGCCATGACCCTGCCCGATAATGCACAAACCCTTCGGCACGCGAGGCGCCATAATCGCCCTGCACGGCTTGCGTGATCTGGAAACAGTGGCCGTCATGGTCGCTCAATTTTCCCGCAGTGCCGACCACCAAAAGCAAATCGGCATGATAATGCTCGACCAGCATCATCGCCGCCATTGCCGCATTCACTTTGCCGATGCCGCTGCAGGTGATGGCGATATTGCGGCCGCCGGATTGGACCTGACGGACCATGAAACCGTGCAACGGTTCGCTATTCGCGCTTTCGCCGGGGAACAACGCAGC
>JBILBJ010000036.1:0-12198 GCA_044353705.1 Sphingorhabdus sp.
CTGCGCATCATGTAGGCCGGTCCAAACTGGCGAGACGAGGAACATTTCGTCTTTGAGCCGGTCGAACACCAATATGACGGTTGGCCGGACGAACAGCATATCAGGCAGCTCAAGCGCCGATTGCGGAGCCCGCGGCAGCTTTTCAACGAGGCCAATTGTCTCGTAACCGAAATAGCCAACCAAGCAGGCGAGGGCAGGCGGCAGTTCTTCGGGAACATCCATGCGGCAGTCTGCGGCGAGTGCCCGTAACGCATCCAATGATGGCAGATGAGAAGGCGCAAAAGCGTCCCTGTCGGTCATCCAATGCCGGTTGATTTCCGATTTATCGCCAGCCGCCCGAAACACCAGATCGGGTGCGATGCCAATAAGGCTATGTCGTCCGCGCGTTTCGCCGCCTTCGACCGATTCCAGAATGAAATCACCGCGCTCGGGAACAAACAGCTTTAGCGCCGCTGACACCGGCGTTTCGGTATCAGCGATGCGCTTACGCCAAATGAGTTCGGGTTTAGTTGCCGTCACGGTTGGTGAGGCGAGTGCGCACTTCTGCGATCCCGTCTTCATTTTTTTCAACACCGGCATCTTTCGACGCAGCAACGATCAGCTGTGCCGCATATTCCTGCTGCAATATACCCGAAAGTTCCTGCTTGCGAGCAGCCAGGAGGGCGGCATTGCCGCTGGCGTTGCCCTTGATGACGTCGGTCAGGTACACAACATACCATCCGCGGTCGCCGCCTGCCTGTATGATTTTAGCAGTGCCTTTTTTCATGGCAAACATAAGCGACAATGGCGGTGGCACTTGCTGGCCCTGGCGGTAGAGATCTGCACGCGTACCTGTCAGCGTTTCAATCTGTGCGCCTTGAACATTGGCTGCGGCGAGAGCAGCCTGCAGCGGTTGGCCGCTATCCACCAGCTTACGCAAACGGTCGGCAGCAGCGCGTGCGCCCTTTGCACCTTCGGAAAACGCCCATTGTTGTTGAACCAAAGCCCGGACATCGCCAAGCGGTGGTGGCGCGGCCTCATCAAAATCGGCCACCGCAATCATCGCGAATTTTTCGCCGGGCACCAACTCGATCAATTGGGCTTCACCACCGGTTTCCATTTGGAATGCTGCGGGTAAAATGACCTGCATTTCTGGAATAGGCTTATATCCGGGGTTGGAGATATCCTGACCAGTCGCCAGCATTTTCGGCGAGGCGTTAATGGTCAGGCCGTTTTGCTTGGCAATGTCAGATATCGTCGCGCCATCGGCAAACGCGTCTTCAATTTCCGAAGTCATTTCGGTCAGCATTTCTTCGCTGCGCGTCTGGAGTAGTTCCTTTTCGATCTCTGCGCGAGCAGCGGCAAGTGACTTTGCCGCGACATTGTTCACGCTGTCGACGCGTGCAACGGTCCAGCCAAGTTTACCACGTGCTGGCTTTGCCAATGTACCCTGCTTTGCGGCAAAGACCGCGTCGGCAACCGCTGGTGTGGCAGTACTGGCGAGGCTGCTTTTGGTGACATTGGCGGTTGTCGTTACGGACAGACCCAAGCCGTTGGCGACGTCGGCTAACGACTTGCCCGCCGCGACTTGGCTCATAACCGACTTCGCAGCAGCTTCCGTTGGCACGATCATCTGGCTGATGTTGCGGCTTTCCGATGCGGCAAACTTTGCAGCATTGACTTTATAATATGCCGCGATGTCCGCTTCCGTCGGTTTTGCGCGGCCTGCAATGATCGACTTGTCAAAAATGGCATAGCTAATCGCGCGCTTTTCAGGAATCGTGAATTTTATCGCGTTATCCGAATAAAATTTGGCGAGTGCCGCAGCGCTTGGCGGTGCCTTGGGCAAAAATGCGGTGGCGGGAATTGACGCGATCTGCCCTGCGCGCTTTTCCAGCATCAAGGACGCGTAGGGCAGAGCCATACCGTCGGGGGCAGCCGGTCCGCTTGCCGCAGATGGCAGGATTTGCTGCGCAAATAAATTTTGCGTCAGATCGTCGCGGATGGCTTTTTCACTCACGCCGATTTGTTGGGCAAAGGCACGAAAGGCATCTGCGCTAAACTTACCATCAAGCCCCATGGCACCGGGAATTTTGCGAATTTCCGAATCCACAAGACGCTTGCTTACGGCGATACCATATTCTTCACCAAATACGGTGATGGCGTAGCGATTGATTAGCTGGTCGAGCGTCGAATCCAATCCACCGCTCTCTACAAAACCGGCCATATCAATCGTCGGGTTATTCTGACGTTCCGCCTTTAAGCGATTATCAAGGGCATCGTTCAATTCGCCCAATGTGATGTTTCGGTCACCGACACGTGCAACATTACCGCCGCTCAAGCCCCCGAAGTTGCCCGATCCGGACACATCACCAAGCGCAAAAGCTATGGCTATCATCCCGACGAACAACAAAGCGAAAATCGCGCCAAATTTAGAGTTAATGAGCGAACGAATGGAGGTAATCATGAATTGCAATTTCCTGATATCACGGACTGCGCCGATTGTTGCGTGACGCTTTAGGCGGCAAGGCTTTGGCAATCAAGGGATAGACTTGCTCCGATTGTCGAAACCATGCCAGAGCCAAAACAAGATTCGCAAACCCCACAGATAGGATAATGGCATGCGTAAGTTGGTTGTCGGAAACTGGAAAATGAATGGCGTGACCAGCGACTTAGCCGAAATCGCCGCTATCGCCGAAAAATCTCTGCACTATCCAGTTGTCGAATCCGCTTTATGTTTGCCCGCAACCCTCATCAACCGGGCGTGCGATAATGCACATGGTTTCTCTATCGGCGGGCAGGACTGCCACATGCAGGCATCAGGCGCGCATACAGGATGTGTGTCGGCGGATATGCTGGTCGATGCAGGTGCGTCTTTAACAATAGTCGGGCACAGCGAACGCCGCGCTGCCCAGCATGAACAGGATCACGACGTGCTGGCAAAGGCGCAAGCCGCGCACAAGGCTGGCCTGAAAGTCATCATCTGCGTCGGAGAAACGCTGGCTGAGCGGGACGCAGGCAATGCGTTAAATATTGTTTTGGGGCAGGTCGCGGGGTCGTTGCCCGAGCACATATCTGGCGACTGGTTGAGTGTCGCTTACGAGCCCGTTTGGGCCATTGGCACCGGACGCATTCCGGAAATGGCGGATGTACAGGAAATGCACGGCGCCATTCGTTCGGCGCTGGTCGATCGTTATGGTACGGACGGTAATAGCGTTCGAATATTATATGGCGGATCCATGAACGGCGATAATGCGGCTGAGCTTTTGGCAGTTGAAAATGTCGATGGCGGGTTGATCGGCGGCGCAAGCCTGACCTGCGCGAAATTCGAACCCATTTTGGCCGCAGCGCAAGCTTTCGGCGAATAGCATTGAAGAACGGTCGTGCGCTCGCTATGTGGGCGCAGCAACCGGCAACTTATTGCCTTTATTTATTCGGAATTCATCATGGGCATTTTCCATTTTCTTATCGTCGTTCAGGCTATTGTCGCAGCCTCGCTTGTAGCTGTTATCCTGATGCAGCGGTCTGAAGGCGGCGGCCTGGGGATGGGCGGAAGCCCATCGGGATTGATGTCCGCGCGCGGTGCAGCTGACTTTCTGACGCGTATGACAACCATATTGGCAACCGTGTTCATCGTGCTTTCAATTTCATTGGCCTTCGTCGCGGCGAAAAAAGGCGGTACGGGCGAAATCGATAGCAGCCTTGAGCGTACCGAAGTGCCTGCGGCTCCAGCTGCACCGGCGACGACTGCGCCAGCAGCTCCAGCTTCGGCGGCCCCTGCAACAGAAGTTCCGCTCGATAAATAATCGCTTCGGCACGAAAAAACGCTTTTTACACAGGTTATTTTTCAGAGAACGGATTCGTTCGCTTGTGTTTTACCGTAAACCTGTCTTAAGCCTTTTCTCCCATGGCACGGTTCATTTTTATCACCGGTGGCGTGGTCTCCTCGCTTGGCAAAGGTCTTATGGCAGCATCGCTTGCTGCCCTTTTGCAGGCGCGCGGGTATCGCGTTCGAATCCGGAAGTTCGATCCTTATCTCAATGTTGATCCGGGCACGATGTCGCCTTATCAGCACGGCGAAGTTTATGTGACTGATGACGGGGCGGAAACCGACCTCGACCTTGGGCATTATGAACGGTTTACCGGCGTTTCTGCGCGGCAGTCCGACAACATAACCTCCGGTCGCATTTATCAGACCATCATCCAAAAAGAACGTCGCGGGGATTATCTCGGCGCGACGGTTCAGGTCATTCCGCATGTGACCGATGCTATCAAGGAATTCGCCAAAGCGGATACGCAAGACCTTGATTTCGTATTGTGCGAAATTGGCGGAACCGTTGGCGACATTGAATCGCTACCTTTCATCGAAGCCATTCGCCAGTTGCGCAATGAGCTTGGCCGCGAACGTACCTTGTCCGTGCATGTCACGCTCGTCCCGTATATTGCGGCGGCAGGCGAGTTGAAGACCAAACCGACGCAGCACAGCGTACGCGAACTTACATCATTGGGCATTCAGCCTGATGTCCTTTTGTGCCGTTGCGAACATCCGCTGCCGGAAAATGAGCGCGCGAAAATCGCGGCATTTTGTAATGTGCGCAAAGAGGCGGTTATTCCTGCCTTGGACGCCAAAAGTATTTACGCAGTTCCGCTGCAATATCATGCCGAAGGCTTGGATAATGAAGTCCTGCGTGCGTTCGGTCTGGAATCAGACGGTGAGCCTGATCTTACCCGCTGGGATGATATCATTGACCGCCAACAAAACCCCGAGGGTGAAGTCACCATAGGTGTTGTCGGCAAATATGTTGGCCTTGCCGACGCATATAAATCGTTGAATGAAGCACTAACGCATGGCGGGCTTTCAAACCGCGTAAAGGTGAACATCAAGTGGATCGACGCTGAACTGTTTGAGCAGTCGGAACATGACATTGCCGCAGCGCTTGAGCCAATGAATGCAATCCTCGTTCCCGGCGGCTTTGGCGAACGTGGTTCCGAAGGTAAGATTGCGGCCGTCAAATTCGCACGTGAGCGCGAAGTGCCGTTCTTTGGCATTTGTCTCGGCATGCAGATGGCGTGCATTGAAGGCGCGCGGAACACCGTGGGTATCTCCAGCGCATCCAGCACCGAATTTGGCGCGACCACCGAACCAGTTGTTGGTATCATAACCGAATGGATGAGCGAAGAGGGCATCCAGAAACGTGAAACTGGCGGCGATCTTGGTGGTACCATGCGCCTTGGTGCTTATGACGCAAAGTTGGCTGGAAACAGTCATGTCGCGGGCATTTATGGCACGCAGGACATTTCTGAGCGGCATCGCCACCGTTATGAGGTCAATGTCCATTACAAGTCTGCTTTGGAGCAGGGTGGTCTTGTGTTCAGCGGGATGTCGCCTGACGGTGAGCTGCCAGAAATCGTCGAGCGCCCGGATCACCCTTGGTTTATCGGCGTGCAATTCCACCCCGAATTGAAATCGCGTCCCTTTGCACCGCACCCGTTGTTTGCAAGTTTCGTTGCTGCCGCGGTGAAGCAAAGCCGACTGGTGTAGCGATTCGATACGCTTTCATCGGCGTGTTTGCATCGATGCCGCGCAATTGCGACGCGGGCTCATAAGAACTGAAGGGGGCGGACGAGCAATCGGCCGCCCCCAATATATTTAGGCTGCGTTGGTGCCTTTTTTCTTGGCGCTATCTGCGTGCTCGATCACATGAGGTGCGGTTTTGCCGCCGATGGCGATCTTGCGTGGTTTCAACGCTTCGGGCACTTCGCGCACTAATGATATAATCAAAAGACCATCGGCCATATCGGCATCGGTCACATGAATATGGTCGGCGAGTTGGAAGCGGCGTTCGAAATTGCGGCTTGCGATACCCATGTGCAGAAAATCACGATTATCGTTGCCTTCCGTCTGCTTGCTGCCCGTGACAATCAACAGATTCTGCTGCGCAACAATGTCGATCTCGTCGGCCTTGAACCCAGCAACAGCGACGGTGACTTGATAGTCATTTTCGCCCGTGCGCTCGATATTGAACGGCGGATAATTTTCGTTGGTCGCTGCGCGTCCGGTATTTTCGAGCAGCTCAAACAAGCGGTCAAAACCGACGGTGTTCCGGCGATAAGGTGTAAAATCAAAACGTTGCATATCAAATTCTCCATCAAGCAATTTGGTGTGTGCCAACCCCGCAAGAGCAGCGGTCAGCTATGTCGTTTTGGAGCCTTTCGGCCTCCGCGTCATGAGATGGGGAGTGCCCACAAAATTGCAAGATGAAAAAATGCACCGAAAAACAATGGCACAAAAAACAAGGCCGCCCGGATATTTCCGAACGGCCTCGCTTTGCAGCTTTGCTAGCGCATAGTTTCAGTCCTCTACCGGTCCCCACCGGCGGGTCTGATTTTCCCCCTGAACCATCGGCCTATGCAGGCTCTGACGAATTCCACGAAGTCATCCGCAATTGCGGGCGGCTTTGCAAATGGAACCACACTCCACCGAACGCTTTTTCAAAGGCTGTTGCGCCCCTGCAACAATGCTTGCCAGTCCTCATGGTGGAACCTAAGAACCGGATATGCCAAAAACAGTGATAAGTGACCGCACATGATATTGTCGCGATATGAACGCATGGTGGCCCGCCGCTATCTGCTGCCGGGCAAAGGTGAAGGTTTCATCTTCCTCGTCGCGAGTATTAGCCTTGTGGCTGTTGCGCTTGGCGTCGCTGCGCTGATCATCGTCATGAGTGTCATGAACGGCTTTCGCGCCGAATTGTTCGATAAGATTGTGGGCCTGAATGGTCATGCCGTCGTTCAAGGCTATGGCGGGCGGCTTCAGGACTGGCGTCAGATTTTGAACGATGTCGAAAAGACGCCGGGCGTGACCGACGCCACTGCACTGATTGAACAACCATTGCTCACCACCTTTAACGGTAGGGTCGAAGCCATTTTGGCGCGTGGAATGTCGGTGAACGACATCCTGAAAAACGAAACGCTAAAAGGAAAAACGGTCGCCGGAAGCTTGCGGGCATTGAGCCCAAATGAAGACAAGGTCGCTATCGGTTCACGTCTTGCCCAAAATTTGGGGGTTCAGGTCGGGCAAAGCATTACGATCATCAACCCCGCTGGACGGACAACGCCCTTTGGGACGGTGCCGCGCGAAATTTCGTATGAAGTGGCTGCCATCTTTGAAGTTGGCGTTTATGATTATGACAAGGCGTTTGTCATCATGCCCATAGAAAGGGCGCAGGTGCTTATGCTGTTGGGTGACGAAATCGGCATGATCGAAATCAAAACCGAAAATCCGGACAAGGTGAACGAGATTCTCGCGCCGCTTTTGCCCAAACTGGAAAACAAAGGCCTTATCGTCGACTGGAAGAGCATGAACGCATCTTTGTTTGAGGCGCTGGCGGTGGAGCGCGTCGCCATGTTTGTCGTGCTTTCGATCATCGTGCTGGTTGCCGTGTTCAACATCCTGTCGTCGCTCATCATGCTGGTGCGAGCAAAAACGCGGGACATAGCTATATTGCGGACGATGGGGGCGTCACGAAAGTCGCTTTTGCGGATATTCATGACGGTGGGCGTGTTGATCGGGTCGTCAGGCATTGTGCTTGGCCTGATATTGGGCGCTATCTTCCTGTATTTCCGGCAGTCGGTGGTCAATTTCATCCAGCTGCTCACCGGACAAAATTTGTGGGACCCATCGATCCGGTTCCTTACCGAGCTCCCATCGCGAACCGACCCGGTCGAAGTGATAGCGATTTGTGGGTTGGCCTTGCTGTTCAGCTTCCTTGCCACCTTGTACCCCGCGCTGAAGGCGGCGAGTACGGATCCAGTTCAGGTGTTGCGTTATGAATAATGTCGTTGAGCTCATAGATGTGCGCCGCAAATTTGTGCAGGGCGATGCCACCATAGAAGTGCTGCGCGGTGTCGATCTTGTTGTTGGCAAGGGCGAGCTTGTGGCGTTGCTTGGTCCGTCGGGTTCCGGGAAATCCACCATGCTTCAGGCGGTCGGCTTGCTTGAGGGCGGATTTTCGGGATCTATCAAACTGGATGGTGAAGAAGTCAGTACGGCGGGTGTAGATCGTCAAACCGAGATACGCCGGCAAAAACTCGGTTTTGTGTATCAGTTCCACCATTTGCTGCCCGATTTTGATGCGCTTGAGAATGTTGTCCTTCCCCAATTGATTGCCGACGCAACGCCCGAAGATGCGATAGAACGCGCGACGCATTTGCTGACGCAGCTTGGGCTTTCTGAGCGGCTTCACCACCGGCCTTCCAAACTCTCCGGCGGCGAGCAGCAAAGGGTTGCCGTTGCGCGGGCGCTTGCGAACCGGCCAAAACTGGTACTGGCGGACGAACCGACAGGTAATCTGGACGAACACACCGCCGACATTGTGCTGGGTGAGTTCATGGCCTTGGTGCGTGAGCAAGGCTCATCTGCGATTGTTGCGACACATAATGAGCGCCTTGCCGCGAAGATGGACCGCGTCGTGCGGCTAAAGGACGGAAGATTAGCTTAAGCTAAGGGGATAGAAGATGTCAGTTTACGATTTTTCGGTCAAAATGCCCGGCGGCGCAAGTGAAGCCATGGCGGCGCATGCGGGCAAGGTCTTGCTGATCGTCAATACCGCTTCGAAATGTGGCTTTACGCCACAATATAAGGGCCTTGAGGCGCTGTATCGGCAATATCAGGACCAGGGTCTGGAGATATTGGCGTTCCCGTGCAACCAATTTGGCGCGCAGGAACCGGGCGACGCGGAAGAGATCAAGAATTTTTGTTCCTTGACCTATGATGTGTCATTCCCCTTGGCATCCAAAATTGACGTCAATGGCGACAATGAAGATCCGCTTTGGCATTATCTTAAGCAGCAGCAGGCGGGCCTGCTCGGATCACGCGGGATCAAATGGAACTTCACCAAATTCATCGTTGACCGCAAGGGCAATGTGGTTGCCCGTCATGGCCCGCAGGTTAAACCCGAAGCGCTTGCCAAGGACATCGAAAAGCTGTTGGCGCAGCCCGCCTGATTGTCCACAGATTAGCCGAAAAGTTGGATTGTCGAATCTCGCGAGTCATCTAACGTAGCTTTATGTCTTATGTGCCTTTTGTCCCTTTGCGCGTATTTTCCGCTTACACCATGTTGGAAGGCGCAATCGAACCCAAGGCGATTGGCGAAGCGGCGAAAAAATTAGCTTTTCCTGCGATTGCGATTTGCGACCGCAATGGTCTTTATGGCGTTATGCCGTTTCAGGATGGCGCAAAGTCAAACGGCGTACAGCCGATCATTGGCGCGCTCCTTGGCGTGCGGCGGCCGACAAGCGATGGCAAATTCATCCGCGACTGGTTGCCATTATTTGCGCAGGATGAAAGCGGATATAATAATCTGTGCCGCCTCGTTTCCATGGCGCATCTTGATCGTCCCGAAGATTTGGACGCGCATGTTACGCTGGAACAACTTTCCCGATTTTCCGATGGCATGATTGCGCTTACGGGTGGCGCTGAAGGCGCCGTAACGCAGCTGCTGAGTGACGGCCAACGCAATGCCGCAGGGGAATATCTGTCCCGCTTGCAGGCCTTGTTTCCGGATCGCCTATATATTGAGCTAAGCCGCCGCAATGATAGCCGCGAAGAAGCAGCGGAAGAGGCTTTGATTGATCTGGCTTATACCCGCGATATTCCATTGGTCGCCACGAACCCCGCATTTTTTGCCGAACCGGATTTCTTCGATGCGCATGACGCGATGCTGTGCATTTCCGATGGCGAATATGTCGAAAGCCAAGACCGTCGGCGGAGCAGCCGTGACACCTGGATCAAGACCGGTAAGCAAATGGGCGCTTTGTTCGCCGATGTGCCTGAGGCTTTGGCCAACACGCTTGTCATTGCCCAGCGCTGTACTGCGCTGGCGCCATATCGAAACCCAATCCTGCCAAGCCTTGCGGGTGATCGCACAGCGGAGGATGCGCAATTGCGCGAGGATGCCCGTTTGGGGCTGTTGCAGCGCCTTGAGACCGCAGGCATTACCGATGAAGCAACGCGCCAAGTCTATTTCGACCGTCTGACGTTCGAAGCGGACGTCATTTGCTCGATGGGCTTCTCAGGATATTTCTTGATCGTTGCAGACTTTATTAAGTGGGCAAAGGAGCAGGACATTGCTGTCGGCCCAGGCCGTGGCTCAGGCGCGGGTTCGCTCGTGGCGTGGGTGCTGACCATTACGGACCTTGATCCTATCAAGCTTGGTTTGCTGTTTGAACGCTTCTTGAACCCCGACCGTGTTTCGATGCCGGATTTCGATATCGACTTCTGCGAAACGCGGCGCGGAGAGGTGATCCGTTATGTGCAGAAAAAATATGGCACACGCCAAGTCGCGCAGATCATCACCTTTGGTAAGCTGAAAGCCCGCGCTGTTCTGCGCGACACTGGGCGCGTTCTGCAAATGAGTTACGGTCAAGTGGACCGGCTGTGCAAGCAGGTGCCAAATCTTCCCGCTGATCCGTGGGATTTGAAGCGCGCATTGGCAGGTGTCGCTGAATTGCGTGAGGAATATCGCCGCGACGCGCAAGTGAAGCGCTTGTTTGATCTTGCTATGAAGCTTGAGGGCTTGCCACGCCACAGTTCAACGCACGCTGCGGGTGTTGTTATCGGCGACCGCGAATTGTCCGAGCTTGCGCCCCTTTATCGCGACCCGCGTTCGGATATGCCGGTCACGCAATTCGACATGAAATATGTCGAAAGTGCCGGCCTTGTTAAGTTCGACTTTCTGGGTCTGAAGACACTTTCCGTTTTGCAAAAAGCGACACAGATGTTGGCGAAGCGCGGGGTCGAAATTGACCTTGGGCTTTTGCCGCATGACGACCCGGCCGTGTATGAATTGCTGCAGCGCGGCGACACCGTCGGTGTGTTCCAGCTGGAATCCGAAGGGATGCGACGGACGCTTGCTGCGGTTAAGCCAACCAATTTCGGCGATATTATCGCGCTCGTGTCGCTCTATCGCCCAGGCCCAATGGACAACATCCCCATGTTCGGCCGACGCAAGAATGGCGAAGAAAGCATCGAATATCCGCACCTGCTGCTCGAGCCGGTATTGAACGAAACATACGGTATCTTCGTCTATCAGGAACAGGTTATGCAGGCCGCCCAGATATTGGCGGGATACAGCCTTGGTGAAGCAGATTTGCTCCGCCGTGCGATGGGTAAGAAGATTCAGGCCGAAATGGACGCGCAGCGCGAACGTTTTGTCACCGGCTGCGCTACCCATGCCATTCCGCCGAACCGGGCAAATGAGCTGTTCGATTTGATCGACAAATTCGCTGGATATGGCTTCAACAAGAGCCACGCCGCGGCCTACGCCGTGCTTGCATATCAAACTGCATGGATGAAAACCCACCATCCGGAAGAGTTTTTCGCGGCATCCATGTGTTTCGACATGCATCAGACGGACAAGCTTGCGATCTTCATGGATGATATGCGTCGTTTAGAGGTCGTGTGCCATCCGCCCGACATCAACCAAAGCGAAGCCGAATTTACCGTTGAGACCAACGCCCATGGCGAACATGCCGTCCGATATGCTCTGGGTGGCATCAAAAATGTCGGCGAACGTGCCATGGAAGTGCTTGTGGCGGAACGAACCGAGGCAGGGCTTTTCAAAAGCCTCGATGATTTCGCCAATCGGGTTGACCCCAGTCAGATAAACCGGCGCAGCCTTGAAAATCTGGCTGCTGCAGGCGCTTTCGATGCGCTGGAGCCTAATCGCGCGGCGGTGCATGGCGCTGCAGAAACGCTTTTGGCCGCTGCGCAATCTGCCCGCGATTCCCGTGAAAGCGGGCAGGGCGGGCTGTTCGGTGAGGGCGGGGCCGACATGGCGGCGTTGCGGATTGACGGGCGGCTATCATGGGCGCCGGGCGAGCAGATGAATCAGGAGAAAGACGCCTTTGGCTTTTATTTCTCTGCCCACCCATGTTCGCAATATGATGCGCTGGCGGCGAGCCATGGTGCAAAACCTTATGCGGTTTGGCTGGAGAGTGGCCCCATACCAGAGGGCGTTCGTCGTGCGGCCACCATGTCTGCGCTTATTGAAGGCGTGCGCTGGCGTGAATCCCGCAAGGGTAAACGTTTTATGATTGCCGATTTTTCGGACATGAGCGGACAGTTTTCGGTGCGCTGTTTTGATGAGGCCGTGGGCAGTCAACTGGCCGAATGGGCAAAGGATGCCGAATGCCTTTTGCTGCATTGTGAAATGGATA
>JBILBJ010000199.1:0-3655 GCA_044353705.1 Sphingorhabdus sp.
CGGTACCTGTTCTGAAGGACTGGTATCAATTGCTGCTGACGCATGCGCAGGCAGCCGCGAAGGACGGCCAATATGACGTCGCGTACCGCATAGCGTCACGCGTTGACGACGCAACGCCGCGTGGGCTTATCATGGTCGACCAAGACCTCCCCACACGCGATCGCTATACCAGCCTGACATGGCTTGCGGGCATGACAGCGATGGAAAGGCTTGGCCGCCCGGGTGACGCTGTTGCTATGTTCGAACGTTATGCGTCCGCTGCGAAATCAGCGCAAACCCGGTCAAAAGGATTACACTTTGCTGGAAAAGCTGCGGCAAAGGCCGGAGACCAAGCATCGGCCACGCGCTATCATGAGCAAGCCGCCGCTTATTATGAAAGCTTTTTTGGCCAGTTGTCGCTTGAACAGTTGCGACGCCCCCTGCCCCCAATACCGCGCATCACCCCCGCCGCACCCGTATTGGCGGAAGGCGATGTTCCGGCCGTCTATTTGGCAGCGGCCCTCGCCTCCAAATATGGAAGCTGGAGGGACCAAAGCAATTTCTTCAGAGCCATTGCCCGAAATGCCAAGGATACGGATGATTTTGCCACAGCCATTGGCCTTTCGCAAAAACTGGGCCGTCCCGATCTCGCTGTGATGGCGGGTCGCAGCGCCCGTTCGGCGGGCATTCCCGAACTTTTGGGAAACAGCTACCCAACGGTCAATGTTCCCGCGGCGCATCACCAGACATGGACGCTTGCCCATGCAATCATGCGGCAGGAAAGCCAGTTTGACCGGGCAGCCGTCAGCCACGCAGGCGCACGCGGCCTTATGCAGCTGATGCCAGGCACAGCCCGCGAAACATCAGGCAAAATCGCAATGGCATATCGCCCCGAAGCGCTAACGGTCGATACAGATTATAACATCGCCCTTGGCGCCACATATATCGAACGCATGCTCGATTATTTCGACGGAAGCTACCCGCTCGCAATTGCCGCGTATAATGGCGGTCCCGGCAATGTGAACAAGTGGCTGAAGGCTTATGGTGACCCGCGGACAGGTGCCATCGACATGATGGAATGGATCGAAAAAATCCCGCTGAGCGAGACACGTGATTATGTTTACCGCGTGCTGGAAAATGCGGTGATGTACGATCATCTCCACCCCGAACGGGCGCGCGTGCGGTCGGCAACGCCGCTCAGCACATATCTGGGCAAATCAAGCCCGGGGTGACATAGAGGCGCTATGGAGCGCACGAACCCTATTACCCCGGCCGGATTCGCAGCCTTGCGCGCGCGGTATGAACAATTGTTCGCTGTCGAACGGCCAGCCGTTGTTGAAATCGTCCACTGGGCGGCGGGCAATGGCGACCGAAGCGAGAATGGCGACTATATTTACGGCCGGCAGAAGCTGCGCGCAATCGACCGTGAGCTCGGCCAGCTTTCCAAGAAAATGAAAGTTGCGAAGGTCCTCGACCCTTCAAAGCAGGAAGACCGAGATCGCGTATTTTTCGGCGCGACGGTTACCTTGGCGGATATCGACGACGTGGAGCGGGTCATTACATTGGTCGGCGATGACGAGGCAGATGCTGGCCATGGCCGCATCGGATGGAACGCACCGCTGGCGCGTGCCCTGCGTGGTGCGCGCGTCGGCGATGTCAAAACGGTAACGTTACCAACGGGGCCCAAGGAATGGGAAGTCGTCGCAATCGCCTATCCAACAGGGGAATAGCCGAATGTCTTTTCGGCCAGCGCCACAATCTCTGGTTTAGCATCAGGAAAATCCTGCGGAACGCTTGCCTCCAGCGATTCCACAACATGCTTTAGTGCAGCAATCCGTGCCGCTTTCTGGTTATTGCCGTCGATAACGGTCCATGGGGCCCAGCGCGTGTCGGTGCGCTTAAACATGTCGGCCAGCGCATCCATATACTCGCTACGCCGTTCGCGATTTCGAAAGTCCTCTGCGGTCACTTTCCAGCGCTTGGCGGGATCTCCGAGCCGCTCCATCAACACATTATCCTGCGTTTCCTGTGTGACATGGAAGAACAGCTTGATGATTTTCGTGCCGATTTCGCCCTGTCGCGACTCAAACTCATTAATCTCGTCATATCCACGCCGCCATTCTGCCTCGCTGCAGAATTTTTCGACGCGTTCAACCAGCACACGGCCATAATGGCTTCGGTCCCATATGCTGATTTCCCGGCTGCCGGGTAGCTTGTTCCAAAAGCGCCAAAGGAAATGCTTGTCCTTTTCTTCCTCAGTGGGCGCTGAAACGGGATAGACATGATAATAACGCGGATCGAGCGTCGCCGTCATGCGCTTGATCGCACCGCCCTTGCCAGCCGCATCCCAACCTTCAATCACGATCAACGTGCGCGCTTCGTGCAATATGTGCAGCGACTGCAGCCGCGAAAGGCGGTCCTGCAGCGCTTTCAGGTCCTCATCGTAGGTCCCTTCGTATTTTGTACCGGACTCATAGTTTGAAAGATCAATCGCCATCGGGCGATTGCAGCACCTATTCGGCCGATAGACAAGACAAAGCACAAAGCTGTCCCCAAAAGGGACAGCGTAATGGCGTCGGCTTATGCTTTACGATTGCGCTTTCGGCGGCTGTTCCACGACGCGAATGTTGAGTTCGCGCAATTGCTTATGCTCGGCAGGCGACGGGGCACCCATCAGCAAATCCTCGGCGCGCTGGTTCATCGGGAACAGCGTAATTTCGCGCAGATTCTGCACGCCGCACAACAGCATGACCATGCGGTCGACGCCAGCTGCCATACCGCCATGTGGTGGTGCACCATATTGGAATGCACGGTACATGCCGCCAAAACGATCCTCAACATCAGCCTGCGTCAGGCCAGTCAGTTCAAACGCCTTCACCATCAGATCGGGATGCTGGTTCCGGATGGAACCCGAGGCGAGCTCATAGCCGTTACAGACCATATCATATTGATAGGCTTTGATGGTGAGCGGGTCCTGCGTCTGAAGGGCTTCGAGGCCGCCTTGTGGCATCGAAAACGGGTTGTGGGCAAAATCAACCTTCTTGTCTTCCTCGCTCCATTCATAAAACGGGAAGTCGATGATCCAGCAAAAGCGGAATGCGTCTTTTTCGATGAGATCAAGCTGCTCACCCGTGCGGGTGCGCGCAGCACCGGCCAGCTTGGCGGCTTGCTCTTCCTTGCCAGCCGCAAAGAAGCAACCATCGTCGGGACCAAGGCCAATGGCGTCGTACAGCGCCTGCATACCTTCGTCGCCATGGTTCTTGGCAATGGGGCCGCCAAATTCGCCAGCCTTGCGGGTAACGTAGCCCAAGCCAGCATGGCCTTCGCTGCGTGCCCATTCATTCATGTCGTCAAAGAATTTGCGGCTCTTTTCCGCCGTCTTTGGCGCAGGGATAGCACGGACAACGCCGCCGCCTTCGACGATGCGTTCAAACAAGCCGAAACCCGATTTGGTGAAATGGCTGGTCACGTCATGAATGATCAGCGGGTTGCGCAAATCGGGCTTGTCCGTGCCGTAATCCAGCATCGCTTTTGCATGTGGAATACGCGGGAATTGGCCAGCAGGTGTGACGGTTTTGCCATCAGCAAATTTTTCAAACACGCCAGCCATTACCGGCTCCATCGTGTCCCAAACTTCTTCCTGCGTGACGAAGCTCATTTCTAGATCAAGCTGATA